>DASYQB010000325.1:0-8065 GCA_036005985.1 Candidatus Methylomirabilota bacterium
TGAGGAGCTCCGGCAGCACCTCGAAGATGCGCTCGGCGAGCCCGATGCCGCCCGGCTGATTGTCGTACAGATAGATGGTCGGGGTGAACTCGTCGCCCTGCACGAGCTGGGCCCGCATGACCTCGCGCGTGACGACCTGGCCCTCCGCCGCCGGCGAGCCGTCCCCCAGCCAGGCGCCGATATCGCGGATATCGCAGAGGAGAAAGATCGGGGCGAGCGAGTGGAGGAGCCGGGTGAGGGCCCGCAGCCCGTCGACCAGCTCGTCGCGATGCGAGGAGATCTCGGCAAGGAGCGCCGGATCGATGGTCAGCCACGCCGACGTCGTCTGCATCTCCTGCTGGGGCAGCTCGACCTCGCCGGAGCCTACGTTCTCCATGGTGCTGATCTTGATCTTCTTGAAGCCCACCACCTTCTCCGCCACGAGGACTTCGCCCTGCTCCCCCACCAGCCCCGGCGTCTCCTGCCGGGTGAACCGCTGCAGGATCCACACGCCCTTGGCACTCACCGCATCGGTGAAGTAGTCCACCACCACCTTCTTGACGTAGGCGACCTTCTCCTCGTCCTCGCGGTAGTGGAGCTCCTGGACCTCGAACGGCTCGCCCTCGACCATGTAGATGGCCTTGGGATAGATCATGGCGAAGGCGCTCTTCCAGTCCACCTCGGCGATGATCTGGCGGCGCTTCACCTGCTTCTCGTCGCGCGCCGTGGTGTCGATCACGAGGAAGTTGTCCGAGGTCACCGTGCGGAGTGAGACGTGGTCGGCGGGATATGTCTCCGACGTCCAGTGGAATTGCTCCCCCGCCCGATGCAGCAGCCCTTCCTCCTCGAGCGCCTGGAGATGCGCCTGGACATCCCCGCCGAAGACCTCCTGCCTCCCGAAGGGCAGCTCGAAGGTCGCGCACTTGAGGTGGTTGACGAGGATGAAGGGGTTCTCGGGATTGATGCGCGCGTGCTCGGGTGCGGCGCCGAAGAGATAGTCGGGATGCGCGGCCAGGTACTGGTCCATGGGGGACGAGGTGGCGACGAGGATGGCCGCCGACAGCTCGCTCCGCCGTCCCGCCCGCCCCGCCTGCTGCCACATGGAGGCGATGGTGCCCGGATAGCCCGCGAGCACGGCCACGTCGAGGTGGCCGATGTCGATGCCAAGCTCGAGCGCGCTCGTGGCGACCACCCCGAGCACGTCTCCCGAGCGCAGGCCCTGCTCCACCTCGCGGCGGCGCAGGGGCAGATAGCCGCCACGATACCCGCGGACCATCCCCGCATCACCCGTCCTGTCCTCGACGCCGCGCTTGATGGTGGAGAGCAGCACCTCGGTGGACAGGCGGCTCTGGGCGAAAACGATGGTGGCGATCTTCTCCTTGAGGAGCTGGATGGCGAGGCCCGCCGCTTCGCCGAGATAGGGCGCGCGGATACCCAGCTCGGGATTGATCACGGGAGGGTTGTAGCAGAGGAAGAGCTTCTCGCCCGTGGGCGCGCCGCTCTCCGTCACATCACCCACCGCCTCGCCGGTGAGACGCTCCGCGAGCTCGCGCGGATTGGCGATGGTGGCCGAGGCCATGATGAATTGCGGCGAGGAGCCGTAGTGACGGCAGATGCGCTTGAGTCGCCGCAGCACGTTGGCGAGGTGGCTTCCGAAGACCCCGCGGTAGGCGTGGAGCTCGTCGATCACCACGTAGCGGAGGTTCTGAAAGAGGTTCACCCACTTGGTGTGATGCGGCAGGATTCCCGAGTGGAGCATGTCCGGATTGGTGAGCACGAGGTTAGCGCGCGCGCGCACGGAACGCCGCGCGTCCTGGGGCGTGTCGCCATCGTAGGTGTACATGCGCATGTCGGGTAGCGACTTGCTGAGCTCGATCAGCTCCGCGAGCTGGTCCTGGGCGAGGGCCTTGGTCGGAAACAGGTAGAGCACGCGCGACTCGGGCTGCTGCACGAGCGCCTGGAGCACGGGCAGGTTGTAGCAGAGGGTCTTGCCCGAGGCGGTGGGCGTGACCACCACGAGGTTCTCGCCCTTGGCCACCGTCTCGAACGCGCGCGCCTGATGCGAATAGAGCTGCTGCACCCCTCGGCTCCGCAGGGCCTCGACGAGCCGCGGATCGAGAGACGACGGAAACGGCGCGTAGACGGCGGGCTTGGCTTCGAAGTGACGGGTGGCGGTGATGAGAGGGCCGGTGCGCGCGGAGGTCAGGAGGCTGTCCAGGATCTCCTGCAGCGACATGGCGCTCATCCTATGTTTAGTGTGGGAAGCTTGTCAACTTCCAGCGACCGTGCCACGGTGAGGCCATGCTCTGGCTCCTGCCGCCGCTCTGCTGGACCGGGCTGATCATGTATCTCGGCGGCGGCCAGTGGAGCAGCGACGAGACTTCGTCGTTCATCGGCCCCTTGTTGCGGGCGCTTCTGCCCGGCCTCTCTCCCGAGTTCCTCGGCGCGGTCCATTTTCTCATCCGCAAGACCGCCCACCTCTCCGAGTACGGGGTGCTCGCGGTTCTGTGGCGGCGCACCACCGGACGCACCTGGATCGCCCTCGCCCTTTCGGCGCTCACCGCTTCGGTCGACGAGTGCCGTCAATTGTTCACGCCGGGACGTGAGGGAAGCGCCTACGACGTGCTCCTCGACGGCACCGGCGCGGCCGCGGCCCTCGCTCTCTTGTCCACGCTTCGCTCCCGACTCGGGAAGGGCGCGTGGGGGTGGTGAGACCGGCCGTCGAATGGCGTCAGGCGGAGCTGCCCCAGCCGCCGCCGTATACCCTCCGGAACGTGTTTCGTGTCATCGGACCCGGGGCGATCTTTCTCGGGCTCTCCCTCGGCTCGGGAGACTGGATTCTCGGACCGGCGGCCACGACGCGGTGGGGACCGGGCATTCTGTGGATCTGCACCCTCTCCGTGCTCCTCCAGGCGCTGCTCAATACCGAGATGGCCCGCTACACTTTGGCCACCGGCGAGCCCATCTTCTCGGGCTTCATGCGTCTGGCGCCGGGTCCGCGCCTGTGGGGTCCCATCTACGCGCTCCTGCATCTTGGCCAGGTGGGCTGGCCCGGCTGGGCCCTCGCCGCCGCGTCCGCCCTCACCGCGGCCTTTCTCGGACGCGTGCCCCGCCCCGACGATCGCGCGGTCATCCTCGGCCTGGGCTACGCGATCTTCCTCGGCGCGGTGGCCGTCGCTGTGCTGGGCGGGCGCGCGCGCAGGACCGTCGAGTGGGCGGAGTGGTTCGTGATGGCGTGGACTCTCCTCTTCCTCGCCACGCTGGCTTACCTCTTCGTGCCGTGGGGCGTCTGGCGCGCCGTGGCCACGGGCTTCGTGGTGCCCTCCCTGCCCGTCGACCGGGATTTGCGGAACTGGGTGCTCCTCGCGGCGTTCGCCGCCTACTCGGGGGCCGGGGGCACCATCAACGCCGCCCTGACCCAGTGGCTGCGCGACAAGGGCTTCGGCATGGGCGGCACGGTAGAAGGACAGGCGGTCGAGCTCGGCGGCGAGATCGTCCGCTTCGCGCGCGACGGCAAGACGTTCGCGCCTACCGAGGCCAACCTCGACAAGTGGCGGCAGTGGTGGCGATATCTCAGAATGGATTTCTGGTATCTGTGGACGGCTGGCTGCCTCGTTTCCATGGCGCTGCCCGCCCTCCTCGCCGCGCACTTCGCGGTCGCGGGAGCGGCATGGTCCGGATTCGGCGCGCCGACCTGGCTCGCCCAGGCCATCGGCTGGCGCTCCGGCCTCGTGCTGTGGACGCTGGCCCTCCTCACCGGCGTCGCCGTCCTCGGCCTCACCCAGGTGGGGATCGCCGTGGGCTTCACGCGAAGCGTGACGGACATCTTGTGGACGGCCGCCGCCCGCAGTCGCGCCCCCGGCCGTGAGCTCGGAGCACGCGGTCTCTACTACTCTGTGCTGGTGGCGTTTGCCATCGCCGGCTGCCTCGCCATGACCCTCGCTGACCCGCTTCGCCTCATCGTGATCGGGGCGAACGTGGCCGCGCTCAACTTCGTGGTGCTGTCCCTGCACACGGTGTGGGTCAACCGCGCGCTCCTGCCGCGCGAGCTGCGGCCGTCACTCTGGCGCGAGATCGGCGTGCTCGCCTGCGGCGTCTTCTTCGCGGCGCTGCTCGTCCAAGTGCTGAAGGACCCGGCAAGGCTGCGGGCGCTCTGGGGATGACGAGGTCGTCTGAAGCTAGTTCAGCCCGAAGCTAGTTCAAGTCGAAGAGCAGGATCTCGGCGCGATCTCTTGCCGTGACCTCGACGGCCCTTTCATCGCTGATCGCCGCGCCGTCTCCCACCTGGAGGGTGACGCCATTGGCGGCGACGGCGCCGACCGCGACGTGGAGCCACGCGTGGCGGCCAGCCTCGAGAACGTGACGCACGGACTCGCCCGGCTCGAGGAGAGCAGTCCAGAGATCGGCGTCCTGATGAATGGTGACCGCCCCCTCTCGTCCGTCGCGGGCCGCGATGAGGCGGAGCGCTCCGCGCCGCGTCTCGGGGGGAAAGCGCTTCTCCTCGTAGCCGGGGGAGAGCCCGCGCTGGCGAGGGAGGAGCCAGATCTGGAGCAGATGCACCGGCTCGTCGCGCGAGGGATTGAACTCGCTGTGCGTCACCCCCGTGCCCGCGCTCATCCGCTGGATGTCCCCGGGCCGGATGATGGAGCCGTTGCCCATGCTGTCCTTGTGCTCGAGCGCTCCCTCGAGCACCCAGGTGAGGATTTCCATGTCGCGGTGCGCGTGGGTGCCAAACCCTTCGCCCGCCTTGACGCGATCCTCGTTGATGACCCGCAGCGACCGAAAGCCCATGTGCTGAGGATCGTGGTACGAGGCGAAGGAGAACGTGTGGTAGGTATCGAGCCAGCCGTGATCGAAGTGTCCGCGGGCCGCGCCGGGTCTGATCACCATCATGGTGATTTGATGATAGCCCCCCGCGCAAGCACCAGCCGTACGTCGCCCAGCGCGCCGATGCGCTCGGCCGGATCGCCCGCAACGGCGAGGAGATCGGCGCTATGACCTTCGGCAAGCCGGCCCGTCTCGCCGCCGAGCCCAATCGCCTCCGCCGCCACCGACGTGGCCGAGCGAATGGCCTCGAGCGGGGTCATCCCGTACTTGACCATGAGCTCGAGCTCGGGGAGCAGGCTGCCGTGAGGGTTGAGGGGTGTGCCTGAATCGGCGCCGGCGGCGATGCGCGCGCCCGCCTCGTGGGCGCGGCGGAAGCTCGCCACATGCGCGGTGACCACCGCGTCGGATTTCCGGACCATGTAGTCGGGAATGCCCGCGGCCAATCCCCCCGCGGAGATCGCGGCCGGCGCAGCCAGCGTCGCCACGAGAAAGACACCCTTGCGCTTCATGGCTGCGATGATCTCGTCGGTGAGAAAGATGCCGTGCTCGATGGTCGTGATGCCGGCCTCGATCGCGTCGGCGATGCCGGTGGAGCCCTGGGCGTGGGCGGCGGTGCGGCGGCCTGCCTTGGTCGCCTCCTCGATGGCCGCGCGCATCTCCTCGAAAGTGAGCTGGGGCGAGCCGGGCTCCACTCCCGGCGTCATCACCCCGCCTGTGGCGATGAGCTTGATCACGTCGGCCCCCGCCTTGAGCTGCTCCCGCACCGCCTTGCGCGCGTCGTCCGGGCCGTCGGCCTCCCGCCCGATGGAATTGCCGTGGCCTCCCGTCATGCACACGGGACGCCCCGCGCCCAGGATGCGCGGACCGGGAAACAGGCCATCGGCGACGGCGCGGCGCACCGCGAACTCCGCGTAGTCGCGGCCGCCCAGGTCGCGCACCGTGGTCACCCCGGCTTCCACCGTCTCCTGGGCGCGGCGCAGCACCTTGAGCGCGGTGAGCCCGTGCGGCTCGTCTTTCATGACGCGGACCGGATCCGCCTCCGCGCCGAAGCAGAGATGCACGTGGCAGTTGATGAGCCCGGGCAGGAGGGTGCAACCGGAGAGGTCGATGCGCCGGCCGCGTGGAGCGCGCGCATCGTCCACGACCTGGGTGATCCGGTCTCCCTCGACCACCACCGCCCGCCCGCGCACGGGCTCCGCGCCCGATCCGTCGACCAGCGATGCGCCCACCAGCACGAGTGTTTCCATCGAGAGAAGACCTCTAGACTTTCAGGCGGGGATCGAGGGTGTCCCGCAACCCGTCGCCGAGAAGGTTGATGCCGAGCACGGTGACGAGGATGGCGAGACCGGGAAAGGTGGCGAGCCACCACGCGGTGGAAAGGTACACGCGGCCGTCTGCGAGCATGCCGCCCCACGTCGGCGTGGGCGGCTGGACGCCGAGGCCGAGAAAGGACAGCGCGGACTCGATGATGATGACGCGGGCCATGTCGAGGGTGGCCACCACCAGCCACGGCGTGAAGGCGTTGGGGAGGACGTGGCGAACGAGGATGCGCCCGTCGCGGCTGCCGAGGGCGATGGCGGCCTGAACGAAATCACGCTCGCGAATCGACAGCACCTCGCCGCGCACCACGCGCGCGTAGACCACCCACGAGGACACACCGATGACGATGATGATGTTGCGCAGGTTCGCTCCGAGCACGCCGATCACCGCGATGGCGAGGAGGATGAAGGGAAAGGCGAGCTGGATATCGGCCAGTCGCATGAAGAAGTCGTCCACCTTGCCGCCGAAGTAGCCGGCGACGAGACCGATGATCATCCCGAGCACGCCCGAGATCAGCACCGCGGACAGCCCGACGATGAGGGCGATGCGGGAGCCGAAGATCACGCGGGCCAGGATGTCCCGTCCCAGGTGGTCGGTGCCCAGCGGATGCGCCTGGCCGTCGGCGTTCCGCCACCCCGGCTCCTTGAGGCGCTGATTGATGTCTTGCTCCAAGGGATCGAAGGGCGTGAGCCAGGGGGCGCAGGTGGCGGCGAAGACCACGATGACGACCACGGCCAGGCCGAAGAGCGCGATGCGGCGGCGGGCGAGGCGCTTGAGGGTGGCGACCCAGTATCGCTCCTCGGCCGTGGGAAGCACGGGCAGGGCCACCGCCTCGGTTCCGTTCGGAGGCGCCATCAGCGGAACCTGATCCGTGGATCGAGCCAGGTGTAGGCGAGGTCCACCATGAAGTTCACGATGACGAAGGTGCTGGCGAGAATGAAGACGGCGGCCTGCACCACTGGATAGTCGCGATTGAAGATGGCCTGCACGGAGAGGCGGCCCACCCCCGGCCACGCGAAGATGGTCTCGGTGATCACCGAGCCGCCGAGGAGAGTGCCCAGCTCGATGCCGATGATGGTCACGATGGGAATGGAGGCATTCTTGAGCGCGTGCTTCCAGACCACGGGCTGCTCGCTCACGCCCTTGGCGCGGGCGGTGCGGATGTAGTCCTGCCCGAGCACCTCGAGCATGCCGGAGCGCGTGAGGCGGGTGATGCGCGCGGTGGTGAAGAGTCCCAGGGTGATGGCGGGAAGAACGAGGTGCTGGAGATCGCCGCGCCCCGACGAGGGCAGCCAGTTGAGCCGCACGGAAAAGACCAGGATCAGCATGATGCCGAGCCAGAACGTCGGCATGGCCTGGCCGAGCAGCGCCACCACGGTGGAGAAGTAGTCGATCACGGTATTGCGCTTCACCGCGGAGATGATGCCCGCAGGAATGGCCAGGCACAAAGCGAGCAGGAGGCCCGCGCCGGCCAGCTGGAAGGTCGCGGGCAGGCGCTCGACCACCAAGTGCATGGCCGGCTCACCGTGGCGGAGCGACTCGCCGAAATTCCCCTGCACCGCACCTTTGAGGAACCGCAGGTACTGGATGATCCACGGATCGTCGAAGCCCATGGCCGTGCGAAAGCGCGCCACGTCGTCCGCCGTCGCGTCCGGGGGCAGGAGAAGCGCGGCCGGATCGCCGGTCAGGTGGAGGATCATGAAGACGACGAAGGAGACGCCGAAGAGCACGAGCACGGCCTGCCACAGCCGGCGGAGCATGTAGGATTTCATTTAACTGCGGGGGCCTCGAAATGGCCCCCGCACTCCCCCATTTTTGCGTTCGCGCGCCCTGGGCGGGCGCGCACCGCTCCGATAGGCGTGGTCAGAACCTTACCCATCGCACTGGCCTCGAAATGGCCCCCGCACTCCCCCATCTTTGCGTTCGAGCGCCCTGGCCG
>DASYQB010000326.1:0-7785 GCA_036005985.1 Candidatus Methylomirabilota bacterium
GGCCCAGGCCCTCCATCTCCAGACGGGCTGGTTCCCTCGCGTGCGGCGCCTCGGCCTCACCCGCGAAGAGGACGGGCAGGGCGACTATCGACTGGTGAGCACGGTGGCGGCCCCCCTGAGCGCCCAGCTTGACGGCATCGACGATGTCGAGTCACTGGCCGTGGTGGACGACACCGTGTTCTCCGGCCTGACCATGCGGAGCGTGCTCGAAGCCCTGCCCCCCGCTTTGCTGCGCCGCACCCACGCGTTCTGCCTCCGGGGCATGGGCGAATCGATCGCCGCTGTGGCCACGCTCTGCTCGATTACCGCGGGGGTGGTGGCTCCCGGACGGATGCTGGAGGACGTGAGCTTCATCAACGCCAGCGGGTTGGTTCTCCGGGTGGGTATCCGCCGCCACGGACTGCCCCCGCTCGCCTTCTTCGACCGGCCGGAGTGGATTCACGCGTGGTTCCCAAAACGGGCCAACGAGGTGGTCACCCTCTGCCGGCGCCTCAACGCGTTGCTGGAAGCCTCGGACTAGCGCCGGAGACCGCGCGGGACGGCGAGCCGGTCGAGGAGCTCGAAGGTCACGTGGAAGGCCACGGCCATGGCGGCGGCGGGCGCCGCGCCGGCCAGGATGGTCGCCGTATCGTCGAGAGCGAGGCCGCGCACGATGAGCGTTCCATAGCCCCCGCCTCCGATGAACGCGGCCAGGGTGGCCGTGCCCACGGTCATGACCGCCGAGGTCTTGATGCCCGCCATGATGCCGATGGAAGCGAGGGGAAGCTCGATCCGCACGAGGCGTGCCACGCGCCCGAGGCCGAGGACGAACGCGATCTCCAGGAGATGACCATCGATGCCGATGAGCCCTGCATACGTGCTGCGCACGATGGGCAGGAGGGCGTAGAGAGACAGGGCGACGAGCGCCGGCCCCTTGCCGATTCCGAAGAGCGGGATCATGAACACGAGCAGGGCGAGGGCGGGAATGGTCTGCAACATGCCGACGGCGCCCAGCTCGATCTGTCCCGCCTTCCGGAAGCGCGCGGCCGCGATGCCCATGGGGACCCCGAGGGCGATGGCGGCGGCGAGCGACACGAGGACGAGGACGAGATGGTCGAGGGTGAGCGCGGAGAGCTCGGCCACGAGACCCGTCTTTCGCTTCGTGCCCGGAGACTCCGTGCCGAGGAAGGCCGCGGCGACCTCGGCCACGCTCTTGCCGTCGAGATCGGCCATGGCGTTGAGCCTGGACATGCGCTTCTCGTCCAGCTTCCCCTCGAGCGCCTCGCGGAGACGCGCCCAGGTGCGCGGGTATCGCTCGGCCATGTCCTTCCGGGCGAGGAGGACGGCCGAATAGTCGGGGAAGAAGTGGCGATCGTCGTCGAGCACGCGGAGGCGCAGCCGCTCCAGCTGTCCGTCCGTCGAGAAGACGTCCATGATGTTGACTTCGCCGCTCACGAGGGCGCGATAGGTCAGGGCATGCTCCATCACGCGCACCGCGGCCAGGGACAGTCCATAGTGACGCGCCAGTCCGGGCCAGCCGTCCTCGCGCTCGAGAAAGCCCGAGCTGAAGGCCGCCGTGAGCTGGGGGTGGCCCTTGAGATCGCTGAGGCGACGGAGGCCGAGGCGGTCCGCGGTGTCCACGCGCACGGCGAGCGCGTAGGTGTTGTTGAAGCCGAGGGACTCGCTCATGGTCAGCTCCGATGCGACGAGGCGGGCGCGGATCTCCTCGGTCGTGCGGAGAGCGGGGTCCTTCAGGATGATGTACGAGAGGGTCCCCGTGTACTCGGGATAGAGATCGATGGCCCCCGAGGCGATGGCGCGATAGGCGAGCCCGGTGCCTCCCAGGCCAAGCTGCCGCTCCGCGCGCGCTTCGCCCGCCGCCTCGATCACCTGGGCCGCGATCTCCGCGAGGATGTAGCTCTCGGTAAACGACTTGGAGCCGACACGGATCACCCCGTCCGCGGCGGCACCCGCGTTCGTTCCAGAGAGGACGAGGAGGATGGCCAGGCACGCCCCGAGGAGTGGCCGCACCGCTACCGCTCCGTGGGCAGGGTTTGCGCGGTGAGGAATTGCGTCACGAAGGGCGCGGCGGGCCGCTCGAGCAGGTCGGCGAAGCGTCCATGCTGCACGACGCGTCCGGCCGTCAAGAGGGTGATGACGCTGCCGAGCAGCGCGGCCTCGCGGATGTCATGGGTCACGAGCACGACGGTTTTGCCCAGGGTCTGGAAGAGAGATTTGAGCTGGGCCTGGAGCTCGGCTCGAACGATCGGATCGAGGGCGCCCAGCGGCTCGTCGAGGAGAAGGATAGGCGGATCGAGCATGAGGGCGCGCATGAGCCCCACGCGCTGGCGCTGCCCGCCGCTCAGCTCGCGCGGATAGCGCCGGAGGGTGTCTTCGTCGAGACCGACCATCTCGCCCAGGGCAGCCGTCCGCGCGCGCGTACGGGCGGCTGGCCAGCCGTTCACCCGGGCGGGGAGGGCGACGTTGTCGAAGGCGGTGAGATGCGGATAGAGACCGCCGTCCTGCACCACATAGCCCATACCTTTGACGAGAGTGGACCGTGTCGCCTCGTTGACGGGGGTTCCGTCCACTCGTACCTGCCCTTCGTCGGGCGCCACGAGGCCGAGCACGACCCGGAGCACCGTCGACTTGCCGGAGCCGCTCGAGCCGAGGAGCACATGGACGGTGCCGGACTGCACGTCGAGGGACACGCCGTCGAGAGCGACGCGGTCACCGAACCGCTTGCTGACGTGTGTGAGCTCGATCACGATGGAGCCGCGTCCCGCGGCGTCCGGAATCGCTCCGAGCCGCGGTGGATCAGCGAATCACGCCCGCGGCGCGCAGCTTCGCCACGTCGTCGGTCCCCAGCTCGAGGAGGCCGCGCAGGACCTCCTCCGTGTGCTCGCCGAGGAGAGGCGAGGGCGTCCGCACCGCGCCCGGCGTCTCCGAGAGGCGCACGGGCACGCCGACCATGCGGACCTTTCCTGCCTGGGGATGATCCATCTCCACGAGGGCGCCGCGCGCCTTCACCTGGGGGTGCTCGACGACCTCCGGAATGCCGTTGATGGCCCCGAAGGGAATGCCCTTGGCGAGGAGTATCGGCTCCCATTCCTCGTAGGGACGGGTGAGGAACGTCTCCTGCAGCGTGGCGATGAGGGAGTCCCGGTGGCAGGCGCGATCGCCGTTGGTGCGGTAGCGCGGATCGTCGGTCAGCTCCGGACGGCCGATGGCAGGGCAGAAGATCTTCCACAGCTTCTCGCTGCCCACGGCGAGGGCGAGATCGCGCGTCCTCGTCCGGAAGGTCTGGTAGGGGAGGAGCGCCTTGTAGGCGGTGCCCATGGGCTCGGGCGTCTCGCCGTCCGCGAGATAGCCGCCGATCATGGAGCCTAGGAGGGAGAGCTGTCCCTCCAGCATCGACACGTCGATCGACTGGCCCCGTCCCGTCCGCTCCTTCACGCGCAGGGCGAGCATGATCCCGTAGGCCGCGTACATCCCTGCCGTCAGGTCCGCGATGGACGTCCCGCAGCGGACACCATGCGAGCCCGGCTCGCCGGTGACGCTGATCATGCCGCTCTCCGCCTGCAGGATGAGGTCGAGGGCAGCCCGATCCCGGTAGGGACCGTCCTGGCCGAAGCCCGAGACGGAGCAGTAGATGATGCCGGCATTCCGCTTCCGCGCCTCCCCGTAGCCGAGGCCTAGGCGCTCGAGGGCGCCTGTGCGGTAGTTCTCGAGGACGACGTCGCACCGCTCCATGAGACGGAAGAAGAGCTCCTTGCCCTCGGCATGCTTCAGATCGACCGCGATGCCCTTCTTGTTCCGGTGGAGGCTCACGAAGTACGAGGTTTCTCCGCCGGGCAGACGGGTGCCCCACGCGCGCGCGATGTCGCCCGCTCCCTTGGGCTCGAGCTTGATCACCTCCGCGCCGAAGTCGGCGAGCATGGTCGAGCAGAACGGTCCGGCCAGCGCGTGACTGAGATCGAGCACCCGCACGTCTTCCAGGGGCATCCGCATCATCGCCCTCCCGCCACGGCCAGGGTGTGTCCGGTGATGTAGCTCGCCTCCTCCGAGGCGAGGAAGAGCACGGCGTGCGCCACCTCGATGGGCTGGCCGAGCCGGTGCAGGGGAGTCATCTTGTTCGGGCTGAACTCGACCGTCTCGTTCATCTTCTTGAGCGAGGCTCCCGCGCGCTCGGTATCGATGGGCCCGGGCGCTACCGCGTTGACATTGATGCCGTGTTCGGCCAGCTCGAGAGCCACGTCGCGCACGAAGCCGTGCACGCCCGCCTTGGACGCGGAGTAGGCGGCGCCGCCCTGGTAGTATGCGGTCCATGGGGTGCCCTCGCGCGCCCCCGAGGACATGCACACGACGCGCCCGTAGCGCCGGCGCATCATGTGGGGGACGGCGGCGCGGGTGCACAGGAAGGTCGAGCGGAGGTTGAGGCGGAGCGTGAAGTCCCAGTCCGCCACCGGCATCTCCCAGATCTTGCTGTTCCGGCTGCCCCCCACGTTGTTGATGAGGATGTCGAGCCCGCCCAGGCGCTCCACGGCCGCCTCGATGAGACGGGCGGCGCCGTCCTCTTCCGTCAGATCACCGGCCACGGCCACCGCCACCCCGCCCGCGGCCGTAATGGCATGCTCGGTTCGCTCGAGGCCGGCGGCCTCCATGTCTCCCAGCGCCACCCGGGCGCCTTCGCGCGCGAGCACCAGCGCGATCTCGCGGCCGAGACCATTGGCTGCTCCCGTCACCACCGCCACCCGGTTCCTGACGCCCGGCATCCGGCCTCCCTTGGTCGACGCTGCGGGAGATGCTAGCACGGGTCTCCGCTAGAGGACCCACGGGGCGCTGCATTCTCGAGCGATCCGGGCTAGACTGTGGCAGCACCATCAGGCCGCCTGACCCGTCGGGGGCATCGTGGCGCGCTCTTGAAGGAGGAGACACCGTGACGACCACCGTCCCCGGCTCGCCTGCCGTGTTCACGGAAGAGTACGACGTGGCGATTCCGTACATGCAACGGACGCGCGACTACTACATCGCCCTCGGCTACGACAATCCCTATCGCTGGGCGAGCTTCGCCGAGGTGCCCTTCGCGCCGCTCGCCACCCCACTCAGCCGCGCCCGGATCGGGCTCATCACCACCGCGGCGCCGTATCAGCCGGGGGTGGGGGACCAGGGTCCCGGCGCACCGTACAATGCCGCGGCCAAGTTCTACCAGGTGTATTCGGTCACCACGGAGAGCGTGCCCGATCTGCGGATCTCCCACGTGGGCTACGATCGCCTGCACACCTCGGCCGCCGACATCAATACCTATCTCCCCCTCACGCGCCTGCGGGAGGCGGTGACGGCGGGGCGGATCGGATCGCTGGCCCCGCGTCTTCACGGATCGCCCACCAACCGGAGCCACCGGGCGACCGAGCGCGATGCCGCGGAGCTCCTGCTTCGCTGCCGGGAGGATCACGTCGACGCGGTCGTCCTCGTCCCCAGCTGACCCGTCTGCCACCAGACCGTGAGTCTGGTCGCCCGGCACATTGAAGCCGACGGCATCCCCACCGTGATCATGGGCTGTGCCAAGGACATCGTCGAGCACTGCGGTGTCCCGCGCTTTCTCTTCAGCGATTTCCCCCTGGGCAACTCGGCGGGCCGCCCCTTCGACGTGGATTCCCAGAGGCAAACCCTCGAGCTCGCCTTCCGCGTGCTGGAGAGCGCGCCCGCTCCCCGTACCACCGTCCAGTCGCCCCAGCGGTGGAGCGCCGATGCCTCGTGGAAGCGCGACTACAACGACCTGACCAAGCTGACTCCGGAGAAGATCGCCGAGCGGCGGAAGGAGTTCGACGTGGTCAAGTCCGTGGCGCGCGCCAAGCGCGAAGGGACATGACCAAGCCGTTTGCCGGCGTCCGCATCCTCGACTTCACCCGCTACCTCGCGGGACCGTACGGGACCTACCAACTCGCCCTCCTCGGCGCCGACGTGGTGAAGATCGAATCGCACGAAGGCGACGAGACGCGGGTGTCGCCCGCCGACAAGGCATGGGCGGAGCGGAAGATGGCCCCTTCTTTCCTGTCCATGAACGGCAACAAGCGAAGCATCACCCTCGACCTCCGCCGCCCGGAAGCGATCGAGATCGTCAAGCGCCTGGTGGTCGGTGCCGACGTGGTGTGGGAGAACTTCCGCGGGGGCGTGATGGACCGCCTCGGCCTCGGCTACGAGGCGCTGTCCACCCTCAATCCACGGCTCATCTACTGCTCGGTGTCCGGCTTCGGGCGCACGGGGCCCGAGCGTGCGACGGCGGCCTTCGACGGCAAGCTCCAGGCGATGTCGGGCATCATGTCGATCACCGGCACCGAGGACAATGGTCCAACCCGCGCGGGGTTCGCCCTGTGCGACACGATTGGCGGCATCACCGCGGCCATGGCGGTGGCGAGCGCGCTGTACCAGCGCACGCACACCGGGCGTGGGCAGCTCGTGGACGTTTCAATGCTAGATGCCGCCCTCGCCTTCATCGCCGGACCGGTCTCTGAGTACACCGTGGCGGGGATCGAGGCGCGCCAGATCGGCAACGGCTCGGTGAGCCGGAAGCCCACGGCCAGCCGCTTCCGGGCGGGCGACGGCTACATCGTGCTCGCCGTCCTCACCGAGAAGCAGTTCGTCAATCTCATGAAGGCGCTGGGGCGCCCCGACGTGCTCGCCGATCCGCGCTTCAAGGACTGGCCGTCCCGTACCGAGAACGAGCCAGCCCTGCGCGAGATCATCGAGACGGCCATGGCCACCGACGACCCCCGCACCTGGGAGACGCGGCTCACCGCCGCCGATGTCCCGTGCGGCTCGATCTGGAAGGTCCACGAGATCGTCCGCCACCCCCAGCTCGAGCACCGGGACGTGCTTCAGACCATCGACACCCGCTACGGCCCGATGGAGTTGGTAGGATCCGGGTTCCGCCTGGAGCACGGCAGCCCCGGCCTCGATCGGGAGCCGCCCACCCTGGGTGAGCACACTGAAGAAATCCTGAAGGAGGCCGGCTATTCGGCCGAGGAGATCGAGCGGCTGCGTCGCGAAGCCATCGTCTGAGTCGCCGCGTCCCGCCTAGTACTTCCTACTAGAGGGAAGAGAGTCCACGGTAGTTTCGACCCGCCATCCTCGCCGTATCAACGAAAATCCCAGAAAAGCCCCGGTGCGCCGGGGGGCACTCTTCTTGCTACCCGCACCTAGTAACTCGGCCATACGGTTCCGTGTTGGCCGATGGTTGTTCTCTGGCGCGACGCCTGGGGGTGCATCCGTGAAGGGTATCGGGGGAGGACAGTCCGGGCCCGTGGTCTCGGGGTCCGTAGCCGATGCCTTTGCCCGCCGTCGCGAAGCTGGCCTGGCCCTCGTGGAGTGCGCCGATGCGATAAGTCGCGCCGGCGCCGCCATGGCGGCCAGGTTCAGCGAAGGCGGCAAGCTGATCGCGTTCGGCAACGGCGCTGGGAGCACGGATGCCCAGCACGTCGCCGTCGAATTCCTTCACCCGGTCATCGTGGGCAAGCGCGCCCTGCCCGCCGTGGCCCTCACCGGGGACGTGGCCACCCTCAGCGGCATCGCGGATCGCGAGGGCTGGGAGTGACCGGCATGGGCTAATACTTCGATTTATCGAACTTACTGCGCGTCTTTGATTGACGTTCCCCCGCGCCCCTTGTACCGTGCGTCCAGCGCAGCATCGCCTTATTCGAATCG
Organism: Candidatus Methylomirabilota bacterium; assembly: GCA_036005985.1. Classification (GTDB taxonomy): domain Bacteria; phylum Methylomirabilota; class Methylomirabilia; order Rokubacteriales; family CSP1-6; genus AR37. Next base: position 7,684 of record DASYQB010000326.1, read on the forward strand.
TGCCTGGTCCAAGGTCAAAAGGGGTCACATGGGCCCTTCAGTCGCACTCCCGGAGGGGAGACACCGAGCCCGCTGCCGCATCGTGGCCGAAGGGGTTGTCCA
>DASYQB010000327.1:0-3416 GCA_036005985.1 Candidatus Methylomirabilota bacterium
CTCGCCCTCGGAGGCGGAGACGCGCCTCCTCGCCGCCTACGCCGATCAGCTCGCCATGGCCCTCGACAACGCCGCTCTCTTCGAGGAAGCGGAGAACAAGAAGACGCAGCTCGAGCAGGTGTTCGCCTCCACCTCCGACGGCTTTCTCGTGGCCGATCTCACCGGGCGCGTGGTCGCCTTCAATCGCCAGGCGGGCGAGCTCCTGGGTATCGCGGCCGACGAGGTGGTGGGCCGTCCCTTCCCGCGCCTCGTGGAGACGCTGGGAGCCACCGTGGGGTGGGATCAGCCGGGGGCCCGCGCCCTCGTGGGCGCTCTCGCCAGCGCGACGCCTGCCGCGTCTTCGGGTGATCTCGAGCTGCGCACGCCCGAGGCGCGCACCCTCGGCTGGCGGGCCGCGCCCATGCGCGACCTCCTGGGGGCCACGGTGGGGGTGACCATCACCTTCAACGACGTGACCCGCCAGCGCGAGATCGACCGCATGAAGACCGAGTTCGTCTCCACCGTCTCCCACGAGCTGCGCACGCCGCTGACCTCGATCAAGGGGTCGCTGCACCTGCTCCTGTCCGATCCCGGCCTCCAGCTCGACGCGACCCAGCGGCAGCTCGTGGACATCTCGGTGAAGAACACGGACCGGCTCATCCGGCTCATCACCAACATCCTCGACATCTCGAAGATCGAGGCGGGGCACATCCAGCTCGAGCTCGGCATGCACTCCGTGGAGGAATTCGTCTCGGTGGCCGTGGACGGCATCGCGGCCTTCGCGGAAAGCCGCAGCATCCTCATCGAGTCCGAGGTGGAGCGAGGCCTGCCCGAGGTGCGGGTGGACGGGGACCGCATGGTGCAGGTGGTGACGAACCTGCTCTCGAATGCCATCAAGTTCTCCCCGGCCGGCTCGACGGTGCACGTGACCACGCGTCGCGCCGGCGCGCAGCTGGAGCTTCGCGTCACCGACCGTGGCCGCGGCATCGCACCCGAGGACATGGGCAAGCTCTTCAAGAAGTTCCAGCAGCTCGACGGGAGCAATGTGCGCTCGGTGGGGGGCACGGGCCTCGGGCTGGCCATCTGCCGGGGCATCGTGGAGGAGCACGGCGGGGCCATCGGAGTGGAGAGCCGGATGGGCCACGGCGCCACCTTCACGGTTACCCTGCCCCTCCCCGTGGCCGCGGGTGAGCTTCCCCCGGACGAGAGCGAGACGGTGGGGGGCGACGGCCCGCTCATCCTCGTGGTGGATGACGAGCCGGACATCCGCGGGGTGCTGCGCGACCAGCTCGAGCTCGAGGACTTCCGCGTGCTCGAAGCGGGCCGGGCCCTCGAAGCGGTGGAGGTGGCGCGCGATCGGCTGCCCGACCTCATCACCATGGATCTCATGCTCCCCGACCTCGATGGCTTCGAGGCGATCCGCATCCTGCGTGAGTCCGAGCGGACCCGGGAAATTCCCGTGATCATTCTCTCCGCGGTGGAGCTGGGACCGGACGACACGCGGGCCCTCGGTCCGACCGCGCTCCTCACCAAGCCCTTCTCGCGGCTGGATCTCCTCGCGGCCGTGCGCGCCAACCTTCGACTTGATCGGAGCCTGGGCCGATGAGCGCTTCACGCATCCTCGTGGTGGACGACGAGATCGACATCAGCACGGTATTGACGGTGACCCTGCGCCGGGCCGGCTTCGAGGTGCGAACGGCGAACGACGGCCTCGAGGCCATCGAGGCGATCCAGGCGGAGGCGCCCGACCTCGTCATCCTCGACGTGATGATGCCGCGCCTGGACGGGCTGGAGACGCTCAAGCGGATCCGCGAGCACGGGCCCACCACCCACATTCCCGTCATCATGCTCTCGGCCAAGACCCAGCTCGCCGACAAGGTCCGGGGCTTCGAGCGCGGCGCCGACGACTACGTGGCGAAGCCCTTCGAGCCTTCGGAGATGCTGGTGCGCGTGCAGTCTCTCCTGAAGCGCACGGCCCTCGCGAGGCTCACCGCGCCCCTCCTCGGCGTGCTCGGCGACTGGTCGTCCGCGGAGGGCGTGGTCCAGCTCACGCGCGATCTGGAAGCGGCGCGGGACATCCAGGCGAGGTTGACCCCCACGGTCCCGTCGAGCCTGGCCGGACTGGAAGCGGGAGCGGTGTTACGCCCGTCGACCATGGTGGGCGGTGACTTCTTCGACATCCTGCCCATGGGCGAGCGCATTGCCGTGGCCATCGGCGACGTGTCGGGGAAGGGGATTCCCGCCGCGCTCCTCATGGTGATGGTGCGGACCCTGCTTCGCGAGATTGCCCGCAGCCTGTCCGAGCCCGCGGAAGTGCTCGCGCGACTCAATGCCTCGCTGTGCCGGGACATGCCGCCCTCGATGTTCGTGACCATGGTCCTCGCCGTGCTGTTTCCTGGACGCGTGGGCCGGGTCGTCCTCGCCTCCGCCGGGCATCCGGAGCCTATTCTCGTGCGCAAGGGCGCCGCGCCCAAGCCGGTGAGCGTGGGCGGCATGATCCTCGGCGTCTTCGACGAGGCCGTGTTCGAGGAGGCCGAGGTGGATCTGGAGCCCGGCGACAGCCTCATCTTCTTGACGGACGGAGTCATCGAGGTACCAGGAGCCGACGGCACCCGCGCCGGCCTCGACCGCGTGCTGCAGATGCTCGATCGCGCCCGCGGGGAAAGCGCCCAGCGGCAGGCGGAGGCCATCACCACGGAAAGACTCACCGTGGCCTCCGGGCGCATCGCCGACGACATGACAGCGTTCGCCCTCAAGCGTCTGTGAAGCGTCCGCTCGTCCTGTCCCTCGTGTGGGCCGCCCTCGCCCTCACGCTCGCCGGTCCGGCGGCAGCCGCGCCCACTCGAGAGGTGGTGGTGCTGACCTCCTTCCCCAAGGAGCTGTTCGAAGCCTACAAGCAGACCTTCGAGCAGAAGTATCCGGGCATCAAGGTGATCGTGAAGCAGCAGCAGACCAACCAGGCCGTTACCTATCTGCGGGAGACGCGCGCCAGGCCCGAGGCCGACATCATGTGGGTGTCGGCGGTGGATGCCTTCCAGACCCTCAAGAGCGATGGACTGCTCGACAAGATCGCTCTGTCCCGGGAGACGCTGGCCCGCATGCCCGCCAAGGTGGGCGGCTTCCCCCTCCACGATCCCGACGGGCAATACTGGGGCTTTGCCGTGTCGGGCTACGGGCTCATGTGGAACACGCGCTATCTGGCCCTGCACAAGCTGCCGCCGCCCCGCGAGTGGACGGACCTCGTGGACCCGCGCTATCACGGCCACCTCGTGATCTCCGCGCCGAGCCGGAGCGGGACCACCCACCTGACCGTCGAGGTGATCCTGCAGGCCTACGGCTGGGAGAAGGGCTGGGCGCTGCTGCTCGCGTCGGGCGGCAACATGGGCGCGATCACCGAGCGGAGCTTCGGCGTGCCCGAGGCCGTCATCTCGGGCCAG
>DASYQB010000328.1:0-5042 GCA_036005985.1 Candidatus Methylomirabilota bacterium
TTGACGTACACGCCGATCTGCTGTCGTCGAGCGAAGAGTCGGATACGAGTTACCGTGCCGATCTTGACCCCGCGAATCTCCACGGGGGCGCCCACGTCGAGTCCCCCGAGCGACCCCTCGAAGAACATGACGAAGGGCAACTCCTTCCTGAAGATCTGCATCCCCCCCAGGACCACCAGGCCCCCTACCGCGAGGGCGAGCGCCACCACCACGAAGGCGCCGATGGCCGTCGGATTCGCGCGTTTGCTCACGGCGTGCGTCCCGCAGCGCCGGCGGGCGACCCCTCGGACTCGTGCCCTCCCCGCGTCAGGAAGGCGTGGATCTTGGGGTTCTTCGACTCGGTGAGAAGCGTCCGTGGGTTCCCGTGGGCGAGCATAGTCCGCGTCTCGGCGTCGAGATAGACGGAATCGTCGGCAATGGTAAAGATGCTGGCCAGCTCGTGGGTCACCGCCACCACCGTGCACTGCAGGCTGTCACGGAGCTGGAGAATCAGGTCGTCGAGGAGCCGCGAGCTCACGGGATCGAGCCCGGCCGAGGGCTCGTCGAGGAAGAGGATGTCGGGATCGAGGGCCATGGCGCGCGCGAGTCCCGCGCGCTTCTGCATGCCGCCGCTGATCTCCGAGGGGTAGAAGTCCTCGAAGCCCCCCAGCCCTACGAGGGCGAGCTTGAGGGAAGCCACCTCGCGAATCTGGGCGGGCTTGAGGTCCGTGAATTCGCCCAGAGGCAGGCCGATGTTCTCGGCGAGGGTCATGGAGCTCCACAGGGCACCGCTCTGATAGAGCACGCCAAAGCGGCGAACCATGAGCTGGCGCTCCTCGTCGTCGGCGCCCCAAAAGCTCACCCCGTCGAAGAGTACGTCGCCCTTCGCGGGGCGGATCAACCCGATGAGGTGGCGCAAAAGCGTGCTCTTGCCGCACCCGCTCCCCCCCATGATGATGAAGATCTCACCATGGGCGACGTCGAAGGTCAGGTCGCGCTGGATCACGAAGTCGCCATACGCCATGGTCAGGTCGACCACGTGGATACGGGGCGGGACGGGGCTAGAAGCCGATGGCGTCATAGACCACCGTGAGGATGGCGTCGGAGACGATGATGAAGACGATCCCCGTCACCACCGCGGAGGTGGCAGCCAGTCCCACCGCGGCCGAGCTGCGCCCGGACTGCATGCCCCGCATGCAGCCCGCGATGGCGATGAGCACGCCGAAGACCACGCTCTTGATCATGCCCGCGGCGAAATCTGCGAGGGAGGCGGCGTTCAAGGTGTGGTTCCAGTACGGGATGAGGCCGACCTTGAGCATGCCCACTCCCACCACCGCCCCCCCCAGGATGCCCACGATGTCCGCGTAGATGGTGAGGAGCGGCATCATCAGGATGAGGCCGAGCATTCGGGGCAGGACGAGGAACTCGAAGGGCGAGATGCCCATGGTGCTGAGGGCGTCGATCTCTTCGTTGACCCGCATGGTACCGAGCTGCGCCGCATAGGCGGCGCCCGTGCGCCCCGCCATGATGATGGCCGCCATCATGGCCCCCATCTCCCGCGCCATGCCGATGGCCACGAGGTCGGCGATGTAGATTTGGGCGCCGAACTGCCGGAGCTGGATCGCCCCCACGAAGGCCAGGATGAGTCCGATGAGGAAGCTGATGAGGGAGACGATGCCGAGGGCATTCGCGCCCGCCTCCTGGATGTTGAGGAGAAGGTCGACGCGGCGAAAGCGCGCGCGGCCCACCGCGGCATGGGCGAGGGCGATGGACGATTCGCCGACGAAGGTGATCATCGCCCGCGCGCCCGCGAGAACGGACATGGTCCCGGTGCCGAGGCGGGCAAGGAACGGGGGGCGGGCTCCCCCGCGCTTGGTGTCGCGCTCCGGCACGGCCGCCGCGAGATCGAGCAGCTTGCGCACGCCTTCGGGCAGGCCGGAGCGATCCACGGTGAGGCCGAGCGATGTCGCGGCGTCGCGCACGTTGAGAACGAAGACGAGGAAACCCGTGTCCCACGCGGTGATCCCGCGCGTGTCGAAGCTCAGACGGCGCCCCGAGGAAGCTCCCGTCAGCTCGGTCTCCACCTCTGTCGGAGACGGCAAACGGTCTTGCATTCGCCAGGAGCCGGAGAGCCGGAGCACGATGGCATCCGCCGAGGAGTCCAGATCCCAGGCCCAGGGAGCTGCCGAGGCGACACTGCCGGGGGTCATCGCTCACGCCTGGAACAGGCGGATTCTCGCCGATGCATGAGGCGGCAAGACTATCACAGCGTCATGGAGGCGTCGAGGTTCCGGGTTGAGGTATGCTGACGGGCGACATGAGCAAGTTGTCCTCGGACGTCGTCATCTGCGGGGCGGGCATCGCGGGCGTGGCCACCGCCTATCACCTGGCCGTGCGTCGAGGCGTGCGCGACATCGTCATCGTGGACGAGCGGCCACCGCTCACCCTCACGAGCGACAAGTCCGCCGAATGCTATCGCAACTGGTGGCCGGGTCCGGGCAACGACATGGTCGCCCTCATGGACCGGAGCATCGATCTCCTCGAGGAGCTGGCCGTGGAGAGCGACAACGTGTTCAGGCTCAACCGGCGCGGCTACCTCTTCGCCACCGCGGAGGCGGCGCGAGTGGCGACCTTCATCGGCGCGGCGGAGGAAGCGGCCGCGCTCGGAGCGGGGCCGGTGCGCGTGCACGCGACGTCATCGGACGACTACCGGCCGTCGGCGTTCGAAGGCTTCGAGCGGTCCCTGCGCGGCACCGATCTCATCACCGAGCCGTCCCTCATCAGGCGTCACTATCCGTGGCTTGCTCCCGATACCATTGCCCTCCTCCACGCCCGGCGCTGCGGGTGGTTCAGCGGCCAGCAGATCGGCATGCATCTGCTCGAGCAGGCGCGCGCTCACGGCGTCCGCCTCGTGGAGGGACGAGTCGAGCGCATCGACGCGCCGGGCGGGCGCGTGCGAGGGGTAGAGGTGCGCACGGCGAGCGGGACGCAGACCCTGGGAACGGGGCGGGTCGTCCTCGCGGCCGGGCCGTACCTGGGGAGGGCGGGCCGGATGCTCGGACTCGATCTGCCGATCTTCTGCGAGCTCCATTCGAAGATCGCCTTCAACGATCCGCTCGGCGCCATGCCACGGGGGGCGCCCATGACGATATGGGCCGATCCGCTCACCATCGGCTGGTCGGACGAGGAGCGGGCCGAGCTCGCGGGATCGCCGCGGCACCGGCACCTGACCGAGCAGCTGCCGGCAGGCGCGCATGGCCGGCCCGAGGGCGCGGGCGAGAGCACGTCGGTGCTCGGCGTGTGGACCTACGACGCCAAGCCGGTCGAGCCCACCTTCCCGCCCGACTTCGATCCCGCGCACCCTGAGGTGGTCCTGCGGGGCATGGCGCGCATGATTCCCGCCATGGCCGCCTACGTCGAGCGACTGCCGCGCTGCTTCGTGGACGGTGGCTACTACACCAAGACGCGCGAGAACCGTCTCCTCTCGTGCCCGCTGCCCGTCGAGGGCGCCTACGTCATCGGCGCCCTCTCCGGCTATGGCATGATGTCGTCGAACGGCGCCGCGGATCTACTCGCCGACTACATCGCGGAGCGCCCCCTGCCCTCCTACGCGCCCGCCTTCCACCTCGATCGTTACGACGATCCCGCCTACCAGAAGCTTCTCGACAGCTGGGGCGACTCCGGACAGCTCTAGGCCCCGATCGGCCGGGCTAGGGCACGACCCCGGAGAGCTCGATGACCTTGCCCGCGCGCAGGATCGTGGCCTTGAGCGGCTCGCCGGACTTCATGGTCGCGAGATGGTCGCGGATCTTCGCCATGCTCGCCGCCGACTCCGCGGGAACACCGTCGACGCTGAGTATGATGTCTCCCCCCAGGACGATCTGCTGGCCGTCCACCGTGACCACCTTGTTGCCGCCGCGAAGCCCCGCCTCGTCCCCCGGGGATCCCTTGGCCACGCTCTTGACGAGGTAGCCTTTCATATTATTGGGCACGTTGAGGAGGTCGAGCAGCTCGTCAGAGAGGAATTCGCCTTCGAGGCCGCCCCAGAACGACTTCTTGGCGAGGAGGAGCTGCTGGGCCGTCTTCATGGTCACCACGAAGCCCAGTCCCTCGCTTCCCCCCGACTTCGAGATGTTGTGGCTGACGATGCCAATGACTTCGCCCGCCGCGTTGAACATCGGGCCACCGGAATTGCCCGTGTTGATGGTGGCATTGGTCTGGAAGAATTCCGCGAGCGGCATGGCGCGGTGCACCGTATTGGGCGCCCAGCGGGCGCTGATCAGTCCTGCGCTGAGGGAATAGCTGAGGCCATAGGGCGCGCCCACGATGTACACCGGGTCGCCGACCCGCACCGTGTCGGAGTTGGCCATGACGGCAACCTTGGCGCCCGCGGGAACGCGCTCGAGCTGGAGGAGAGAGAGATCGGCCGCCGGCTCCGACGCAATGACCTTGGCGGAAACGGTGTCGCCCCCGAGGAACTCCACGCTGATGTCGTTCATGGAGTGGACGACATGGGCGGCGGTCATCACCTTGCCGTCCGCGGAAATGAGCACGCCCGAGCCCGTTTCCGTGAAGCGCACCTGACCGCCGGTTGTCACCTCGCTGCCCTTGGCGCGAATCACCACCACGGAAGGGGTGACCTTCCTGAAGACTTCGCCGGGGGTCTGGGCGGCGCCGGCCTCCGGCATGGCGAGAACGGTCACCGCGGCCAGCATGAACGCGCGCGCTATTTTCATGGGAGCCCTTTCCCGAAGCCGAAGTTGCCTTGCAAACCCAGGCGCGCCATCAGGCCCTTCTGCCCGAAGATGAACCCATGGACGGCGTCTTTGGCCGTGGTGGTCGTGAGCGTCCTGCCCATGCCTCGGTAACGATGACCACGCTCGGGCCGACTCCGATCTCCCACCCGTGGCGCTTGTCGAGATAGGCGACCGCGGAATCGCTCATCAACAACATCGCTAGCTGAACGATTGGACGCCGGCCTGCAGCCCATAGGACGCGGCCGTCATGTTGTAGTAGCCCGTCGTCTTGCCACCCTTACGAGGCGCCTCGTTGCCATACTGGGC
>DASYQB010000329.1:0-2932 GCA_036005985.1 Candidatus Methylomirabilota bacterium
CTCGCGGCGTTCTGCGGGACATCGAGGAGCCGGCATGACGCGCGCGACGAGGTGGGCGTCGTGGACGGCGCCGGTCGTCACCCTCGCCGCGGCGCTGATCGCCTGGGAGCTAGTCGTGGACGTGTTCGCGGTACCGGAGTACCTCCTGCCGCCGCCGACCGGCGTCGCCCGGGCGATGGTCGCGGAGTGGCGCTATCTGCTCTACCACACGTGGGTCACGACGAAGGAGATTCTCCTCGGCTTCGCCCTCGCCGTGCTCGTGGGCATTCCGACCGCGGTGGCCATCGTGAGCTCGCCGACGCTCGAGCGCGCCATCTACCCGCTGCTGGTCGCCTCCCAGAGCGTGCCGAAGATCGCCATCGCTCCGCTCCTCATCTTCTGGGCGGGCATCGGGACGCTGCCGAAGGTCCTCGTGGCCTTCCTGATCTCGTTCTTTCCGATCATCATCGACACCGTCGTGGGGCTTCGCTCCGTGGAGCCGGAGATGCTCCACCTGGCGCGGTCGATGGGGGCGGGCGAGCGGCGGATCTTCGTCAAGATCCGCTTTCCGTCCGCGCTGCCGAATATCTTCGCGGGGCTCAAGGTCGCCGTCACGCTGGCCGTGGTCGGCGCGATCGTCGGCGAGTTCATCCAGGCCGACCAGGGGCTCGGCTATGCCCTGCTGCAGGCCAATGCCGTGCTCAATACGAAGCTCGGCTTCGCCGCGATCATCGTGCTGGCCGCCCTGGGCGTGGTGATGTTCGTGATCGTGGACGTGATCGAGCGGCGCCTGATCCCGTGGCACGTGTCGCATCGCTCGGACCTCATCGCCGGGACACCGTGAGGACGACAATAGGATTGCGCCGGCCCAGGAGCCTGTCGGAGAAATACCGGCTCGAACCGGGGTCAACCAGCGCGCGGAGGAGGAGACCTATGAAGCGACGAAGCATGGTGTCCCTGGCGGTAATCGGCGCCCTCGGCCTGTGGATCGCCGCGGCATCCGTCCCCGCCCAGACGAAGGACAAGGCCACCGTGCGGCTCAATTTCTACACCTACGGGGAGCATGCCGGCTTCGCGTATGGCGTCGAGAAGGGGATCTATGCCGAGGAGGGCATCGATCTCACCATCCTCGAGGGCGGCGGGTCGGGCCCGGTCGTGCAGTCGATCGGGGCAGCCACCGACCGCTTCGGCTACGCCGACGCCACCACCATGGCCAAGCTCGTGTCCAAGGGCCTGCCCGTGAAGATGATCGCGAACTACGTGCAGACGAGCCCCATGTCGATCATCTCCTTCGCGGACAAAGGCATCAAGGGACCCAAGGACCTCGAGGGCAAGAAGGTCTCGTTCACCGCCGGCGATTCACTGCACCAGGGCTTCCCCGCCCTCATCAAGCTCAATAACGTGGATAAGGCGAAGGTCCAGGAGGTCCTGCTCGCCCCCGCGGCGAAGCAGACCGCCGTCATGACGGGCACCGTGGACGCCATGGGCGGCTACTACACGACCCAGGCGGGCGCCATCGAGCGCGAGACGGGCAAGAAAGTCGCCTATTTCCGCTACGCCGACCACGGCGTCAATGCCCTGACCCAGGGCCTCCTGATCCACACCAAGTTCCTCGGCGACCGCGCGCTCAACTGCAAGATGGTGAAGGCGACGACCCGCGCCTGGCAGGCGGCGATGCGCGATCCCGACGGCGCCGTCGAGGCGCTCCACAAGCTCTTCCCCAATACGAACAAGGGCGCCAAGGACCTGACCAAGAAGCAGTGGGTCGACTCCGCCGATCTCCTGTACTCGAAAGCCTCGCAGGGCAAGACGCCGGGCCTGATGATGAGAGAGGATTGGGACGTGCTGATCGCTCTCGCCAAGGACTACGGCGGCCTCGACCCCGCGAAGCCGGCCGCCGAGTACTACACGAACGAGTTCTTCGACTGCAAGTAACGGCACTGGGGCAATTTACTTCACCAGATCCACTCGGCCCTCGCCTCGCAACCGAGCCGCTCGGCTCGAACTGCCACGTTGCGAGCGCCCTGGCAGCCCTCAACGTGACTCGCTCGCGCTCGCCCGGGTATCCGTATCCGCCCGCCTCGCCTGCGGCTGCGGCTCGCGCAACTTCACGGACGCCTCGGGCTGCCCGGGCGCGAGGTACCTCGTCTGGCTCGCAACTTGCCCCAGTGCCAAGGCCCAAATTGACCCACGACCCGCCCGGGCGCGTTTGCGGGCCGGGTTATACTGGTCGGTGGGCCATTGGCGGCGACCTCGGCGATTGTCGCTGGTGGACTCCCCCGGACCCGGGGCCCTTCCGGGCCGCTCTCCAGTGAAAGGATGGTCATGGCCAGGCTCAAGATCGGCTTCATCCCCATCGAAGGCGGGCACTACTACAAGGAAGCCCTCGAGGAAGTGGTCCGCGGCGAGGATCTCGGCTTCGACTCCATCTGGATGGAGGAGCACCACTCCGTCGTCAACCACTACTGGCCGTCGCCGATCACGGTGCTCGCCGGCTTCGCCACCCGCACCTCCCGCGTGCTGCTCGGCACCGACATCCTGGTCGCCCCCTTCTACCACCCGGTCCGACTCGCCGAGGACGCGGCCATGGTGGACATCATGTCCAACGGGCGGCTGATCGTCGGCGCGGCCATCGGCTACAAGCCGGACGAGTTCGCGCTCTACGGGGCCGAGCTCGAGAAGCGCGGCGCCCGGTTCGAGGAGCAGCTCGCCATCATGAAGGCGCTGTGGACCCAAGACTGGGTATCGCACAAGGGCCGGTTCTACCAGATCGAGGGCACGCTCGAGCCGAAGCCCGTGGCCAAGCCCCATCCGCCGATCTGGATCGGTGGCTGGGGCGACATCACGCTTCGCCGGGCTGCCACGCTCGCCGACAACTGGATTCCCGGGCCCACCGCCGAGCTCCCCCGTCTGCTCAAGGGCAAGCAGCAGTTCCTCGCCAATCGCCAGGCCG
>DASYQB010000330.1:0-1517 GCA_036005985.1 Candidatus Methylomirabilota bacterium
CCCATCTCGGCCAAGACCGTCCACGGGCCGGTGGCCATCGCCCATAACGGCAACCTCGTCAATGCCGAGGCGCTCCGGGAGGAGCTCGAGCAGGACGGCGCCGTCTTTCAGTCCTCCTCGGACACGGAGGTCATCCTCCACCTGCTGGTGCGGGCCGAGGGGGTGACCCTGGTCGATCAGCTCGCCGCGGCCCTCACGCGCGTCAAGGGGGCCTACACCCTCTTGCTCCTGACGCCCGGCTGCATGATCGGTGTACGCGATCCTTCGGGCTTCCGGCCGCTCACCATCGGACAGCTCGGAGACACCTGGCTGCTCGCCTCCGAGACGTGCGCGCTCGACCTCATGGAGGCCAAGATCGTGCGCGACGTCGAGCCGGGTGAGATCCTCGTGGTGGACCAGCGGGGACTGCACTCGCTCAAGCCGTTTCGCCCCGCCGAGCGGCTGCAGTGCGTCTTCGAGTACGTCTACTTCGCGCGCCCCGACTCCGTCCTCTGGGGCCGCAATGTCCACGGCGTGCGCAAGGCGCTCGGCCACCAGCTCGCGCGGGAGCATCCCGTCGAGGCCGACATCGTGATCCCCGTGCCCGACTCCGGGGTAGGTGCCGCACTCGGCATGTCCGAGGAATCGGGCATCCCCTACGACTCCGGCCTGGTGCGAAACCACTACGTGGGGCGGACGTTCATCGAGCCGCAGCAGGGAATCCGGCACTTCGGGGTCAAGGTGAAGCTCAACCCGAACCGCGAGGTCCTGGAGGGCCGCCGAGTGGTGGTGGTGGACGATTCCATCGTCCGCGGGACGACCAGCCGCAAGATCGTCAAGATGATTCGCGCGGCGGGGGCGCGCGAGGTCCACATGCGCATCTCCTCGCCGCCCATCCAGTGGCCGTGTTACTACGGGATCGACACCCCGACCCGGAAAGAGCTGATCGGGTCGAGCCACAAGGTAGACGAGATCCAGCGCTATCTGGGCGCGGACTCGCTCGGGTACCTGTCGCTCGAGGGCATGCTGAAGGCCACCGGCTCCGACCCCAATCACTTCTGTCACGCGTGCTTCTCCGGGCAATACAAGGTCGGCTTCGAGTCCGAGGAGCGCGCGCAGCTCCAGCTGTTCGGCCCGTGATTCGGCCCCTGATCCGGGAGGGAGCGCGCGGTTCGACATGCCTGATCCCCCGCATCTCCTGATCGGGGTCCTCGCCTCGGCGCGAGGGTCGAACTTCTACGCCGAAGGGCGGATCCGCCTCGAGGGCCGCCGCGTTCGCATCGGGGAGACGGCATGAATCGCGTTCGCCGAGCCCTCATCAGCGTGCATGACAAGACGGGCGTGGTGGATTTCGCGAGGGGCCTGGCGGCCTTGGGTGTCGAGATCCTCTCCACGGGAGGGACGGCCAATCTCCTTCGCGGCTCAGGAGTGGCCGTGGTGGACGTCGCCCAGGTCACGGGCTTTCCCGAGATGCTCGACGGGCGGGTGAAGACGCTCCACCCGAAGGTCCACGGGGGCATCCTCGCCCGCCGCGAGCG
>DASYQB010000331.1:0-10119 GCA_036005985.1 Candidatus Methylomirabilota bacterium
TCGGACTGATCGGGCGTCCCGATTGTTGACTTGCCTGAACCCCTATGGTGTCATGAGTCCCCATGTCAGGCTCCCTCCGCAACTGGATCAAGGTTCGCTTCATCACCGGCTTCTTCGTCACCGTGCCCGCCATCGCCAGCGCGTGGCTCCTCTACGTCTTCTGGGATGCCATCGACACCTTCTTCTCTCCCGGGTACGAGCGGATCTTCGGGCGCCGGATTCCCGGCCTGGGCTTTCTCACCGCGGTGGTGCTCGTGCTCGTCATGGGCACCATCGCCACCAACGTGGTGGGGCGGCGCATCCTTGCCCGCATCGAGCTCCTCTTCATCCGCGTGCCCATCTTTCGCAGCATCTATCCGTCGATCAAGCAGCTGATCGAATCGTTCTCCCCGGAGAAGCGGCAGTCCTTCAAGGCGGTGGTCCTCGCCGAGCACCCTCGCGAGGGGGAGTTCGTCTTCGGCTTCGTCACCTCCGAGGTGGTGGTGGAGACGCCGGCGGGGAAGCGCGAGATGGTCACCGTCTTCGTGCCCACCAACAATCTCTATCTCGGGGACGTCATCGTGCTGCCGAGGAAGGACATCATCACCACCGGGCTCACCGTGGAGGAAGGTATCCGCATCATTCTCTCTGCGGGCACTGCCACGCCAGCCCGGCTGCCGCGGGAGCGGCTCTAGAGTGCCCACCTCCGCAGCCATCGCTCCACCGCCTGTCCGAGCGGATAGAGCTTGCCGAAGAAGAAGTGCTCGGCACCCTCGATGACCTCGACCTCCGCGCCCAGCCTCTCCCCCAGCTGCCGTAGCGCGTCTTCCGGACAGTACTGATCCTTGGTCCCGGCGACGAGCAGCGTGGGGTCCGGAGCGCGCACGAGAAAGTCGAGAGCGTACATCCCGAGCGGAGGCGCCACCAGAGCCAGGGCAGGGAGATCGGACAAGGTGGCGGCCCCGCGGGCGGCGACCGCCGCGCCGAAGGAGTAGCCGGCGAGGCTGATGGCCGCGCCCGCGGGAAGCCGCTCGGCCATGGCCGCTCGGGCCGCCTTGACGTCCTCCACCTCGGCTTCACCGCCTCCGTGCTGTCCCGTGGAAGCGCCCACCCCGCGGAAGTTGAACCGGAGCGTGGCGATACTCAGGCTCTCCGCCACCTCGGCCACCCGAATGACCACCGGATTGTCCATGTCGCCACCGTAGAGCGGGTGAGGGTGGCAGACCACGAGCCCCGCCCGAGCCGGCTCGGGGAGAGCGAGGCGGGCCTCGAGGCGAGTACCATCTCGAACGTCAAGTGTTACGGGGCTTTCCACGTCACGACCTTAAGGTTCCCGACGCAAATAAGCAAGGGAGGGGCGACGTCCAAGTACGTGGAGGTATACTGCGGGACATGTGGAGCTTGGGTTGTGCTGTGGTTCGACCCCGCCTTGAGCGGCATGCCGATGGCGCCCTTGGAGTTCGCACGACTCGTTTCGTGGTGCGCCATCTGGGAGGTTGCCCGAATTGCCGGACGGCCTCGGAGGAGTGGCTCCGACTGAGGGTGCTGATCCGCCAGGCGGCCTCGGGGCCGCCCGAGCCGAACTGGACCGGTTTCTGGCCGCCGGTGCGGGCGCGCATCGTGAGCGAGGAGCCCCGGCCGGTTCGCGAGTCCTGGTGGGTTCCGTTCTGGAAGCCCGTGTGGGGCCATCCCCGCCTCGCCTTCGGCGCCGCCCTTCTCGCCGTCCTCGTGGTCGCCTTTTCGCTCTGGCCCGTAGACGATGCCGCCTTCGCCTCCCAGGTGAACGTGCAGGACGTCTCCGCCGACGATCCCGACCGCAGTGTCATGGTCTATTCGAGTCGCGACCACGGGGTCACCGTGATCTGGGTCTTCGGCTCCAACGAGGCCTACGAGGCGAGCGGAGAAGACCCGGAAGGGGACGGGCCGTGAGGGAACTACTCGCCTAGGCTCTTCAGGCGCTCGCGGGCCAGGGGCGCCTCCTCCGACTGAGGGAAGTTGTCCACGAGGTACTGCAGTCTCGCCTGGGCCACCTTCATCTGCTTGAGCTCGACGAGGGCGAGCGCCTCCTTGTAGAGGGCGGTGGGCACCTGTCGTCCCCCGGGATAGTTCACGAAGACCTTACGGAATTCCTGCACTGACCGCTCGAGCGCCTCGCGCGATCTCTCTGCTTGGCCGGCCGCGGCGGCGGCGCGGCCGATGCTGAAGTAGGACTCCCCGATCCAGTACTGCGCGCTATCCACGCGGGGCGAATCCGGATGCTGGCGCACGAACTCCCGGAACTCGGCGACGGCGAGAGTGTAGTTGCCCTTGGTGAAATCCGAGTAGGCGGCCTTGAAGCTCTCCTCGGCCCCCGGCTCGGTCGACGATTTCGACCCTCCTGAGGGAGTGGGTGTGGGCGCCGGGGTCGGCCGAGGGCTCGGCCCGCTGCTCCCGCCCGACGGCCGGCTCTGACTGTCCAGTCGCTGGCTGAGCTCGTCGACCCGCGCGGAGAGCCGATTCACCTCGGCCGACAAGGACTCGATCCGACTATTCATCGCCGCAGTCTGGCGCGCATTCTCCGCCGACTGCTCGCGTGAGCGGCGCTCCATCTGGTTCAGGGAGGTATCGGACTCTCCGCGCCCTCTGTGGACGGCCAAGTTGAGCGAGGCCACGTCCCGGCGGAGCTGTGCCATCTCCTGCTGGGTGGTCTCGTCCATGGTGCCCGCGCACCCGCTCACGGTAATGGCGATGGAAACGACCAAGGGGAGCCAGAGGCTCCCCTTGGTCACTATGGACTGCATACTGACGGACCCTCTGGTGCTAACGGGTCTTCGTCAGGAAGTTGTCGCGCCGGTTCTGGGCCCAGCAGGCTTCGGTCTTCTCGGAGCAGACCGGGCGCTCCTTGCCGTAGGAGATGATGGTGACGCGGCTGGCCTGGATACCCTGAGCCACGAGGTAGTTCATGGCCGCCTTGGCGCGCTTCTCACCCAGCGCCAGGTTGTACTCGGCCGTGCCCCGCTCGTCGCAGTTGCCTTCGATCAGCACAAGGTTGTCCGCGTTCGTCTTGAGCCAGGCGGCGTTGCCGTCGAGAAGCTTGGCGTCACCCGGCCGGATATCGTACTTGTCGAAATCGAAGTAGATCGTCTTGAGATTCGGATTCGGAGCGAACTCGCTCGGTCTCACCATGGGCGCCGGGGCGGGGGCAGGAGCCGGAGCCGCGGGGGCCGGGGCGGCCGGCGCAGGCGCCGGAGCGGGCGGCGCAGCCGGGGCGGGCGTTGGCGCTGCTGGGGCCGGGGCTACGGCGACCGTAGTAGCGGGCCGCTTCGGGCACCCCACGAGGAAAAGAGTGAGAGCGAGAAGAGGCACCACTAGAAACGCGTGAGCCCGTGGCTGCTTCAGCATAGCGTCACATCCTCCTTAGTCGAGCTTGGTGAACAATCACAAAACTGGCCAATCCTATCATGGAAGCCTTGGTGACCAAGCCGGACTTGAAGCCTGTCCGGGGCCGCCCGTCAGGACCTGCTGCTGCGTTCCGTCCGCGAGCATGGTGTAGAGCTGGGTTCCTCCCTGGCGGTTGGACTGGAAGATGAGGTGCCGGCCATTCGGAGCCCAGGAAGCGCTCTCGTTGTCGCCCGGCCCGGCGGTGAGCCGGCGAAGGTTGGACCCGTCCGGGTTGATCGCCCACAGGTCGTGGTTGGCGAACCGGGACGTGAAAACGATGGTATCTCCCTTGGGCGACCAGCGCGGCTGGGTGTTGAAGCCCCCCGTGCTGAGCCGGCGGAGGTTGGTGCCGTCGGTGTCCATCACGTACACCTGAGCTGCTCCCGAGCGATCAGAGATGAAGGCCAGATCGCGTCCAGTTGGAGACCACGTCGGCTCCGTGTCGATGGAGACGTTGTTGGTGAGCCGCCGGAAGGCGCCGGTGGCCACGGTCAGGAGATAGATCTCCGGGTTGCCGTCCTTGGACAGCGTCATGGCGACCATGCGGCCGTCGGGGCTCCAGGCGGGCGAGGAGTTGATTCCCGCGTAGCCGGCGAGGAGCTGGACGGGCCGCCGCTCGAAGGGGAACACCCGGTACAGGAACGGGTAGCCGTTCATGTACGAGGTGAAGGCGAGCGAGCGAGAGTCCGGGCTCCAGTTCGGCGAGATGTTGATGGACTTGTTGGCGGTGACGGGTGCGGTGCCCGCGCCGTCATAGTCCATCAGGTAGAGCTCCTTGACTCCGGAGCGCGTGCTCGCGAAGGCGATCTTGGTGTCGGCCACACCCGCTTCGCCGGTGACGAGCAGCACCACTTCGTCCGCCACCCGATGGGCGGCGCGGCGCGGCTCGGAGACATGCGCGACGACCTTCTTCGTCCCGATGATCCGGAAATCCGACGAGGTGAGATCGTAGAGACGCATCTCGACCTCGAAGCGGTCATTCCGCACCGTGAGGAGTCCCTGCAGCGCTTGCATCGCTCCTGCTGCGGCGAATTCCGCGAGCCGTTTCCGCACCTCCTGATCGTCACCCGCAGGCAGCGGAAGGGTGCCGGACGCGACCCTGAACAGGGAGGTGAAGTTCAGGTCCACCGTGGTGATGCCGGGCAGCCGGTTGGCCCAGTTCTGCGGATCGGCGCCGCCCACGAGGGTGAAATCGGGAATGGCGATGTTGATCTTCTGCACCTGCCCGGGCCGGACATTGAGCTCGACGTCGGGGCTTTGCGAGCGGGCAGGGAGGGGCCGAAGGAGGGCGAGCCCCGCCAGGACCAGGGTCAGGAGGGCGGCTCCCGCCGCCAACGATCGCCGCAGATTGTGAGGTCGTGTCATCCGTGCTTGAGCTCGAAGTTGAACAGCACGCGCAGAGCGGGTTTCTTCCAGTCGGCGGGGAGGGGCGGGAATGGGCTCGCCTCCGAAATGGCGCGCAAGGCTGCGCGATCGTAGAAGTTGCTCCCGGAGCTTTGCTCGATGCGCGGAGTGGCGATGGTGCCGTCTCGCAGTATCTCCACGTATATCCGCGGCTTCTGCCCAGGCTCGTTCGGGCGATTCTGCGTCTGCCAGCGCTCTTCGACCTTCTGCAGCACCTGGCGAAGATACCAGGCGTGGGGGAAGTCGGTCACGTCGAGGGTCATGCTGCCCTGTCCGGCCACCGAGCCCGTTGACTGCCCGAGGGCCGCAGCGGGGGGACGCGTCGTCGGCTCCACGGACGTCTTCCCGCTCCGCTCGGACGGCATCCCGAGGGGGGGGAGATCACGCTCGCCCACCTTGGGCGCCACCGTGCGCGAGGGCAGCGAGGCTTCCGCGGGCTTCGCCACCTCTCGCGGCTTCGGCTCGGGCTCGGGCGCGCGCGTCGGGGCCGGCGGCGGAGGTGTCCGCGTGGGCAGCGCGGCGGGACTGCCCGAAGGGGTGCCGACGGCGGCGATCGAAGGGAAGAGGTTCACCACGTGCACCGTGGGGCGATCGAACATTCCCCAGAGGGCCAAGGCCACGAACGCCCCCACGACCACGAGGTGGCCGATGGCGGACACGATGAGCGCCTTGACCGGCGCCACGGGCGGGGGAGGCATGGGCGCGACTTTCCGGCGTGCCGGGTGGACTGATGACCGCATGGGGATTCCGCGAGCCACGCTCAAGGTGCTCATGACCCCCGCACGGGCTCGGTGACCATGCCCAGCTTCTCGATACCGGACTTGCGAACCTTGTCCATGGTCTCGACCACGAATCCGTATTGCAGGGCCTGGTCGGCCTTGAGGTAGAGCGTCTTGTCCGTGCGGTTCTTGAACGTCTCGCGCAGGTTCTGCTCGAGGGAGCCGAGGGCCAGGGGCTTGCCGTTCAGGTAGATCTGCTGATCCTTGGTCAGGGTCAGCTCCATGCGCTCTTCCGTCACCGTGGGCTTGCCCGCCGTCTTGGGCAGATTGACGTCGATGCCCCGGTACATGAGAGGAGCCGTGAGCATGAAGATGAGGAGGAGCACGAGGACGACGTCCACGAGCGGAATGATATTGATCTCGGCCAGGGTGGAGGTGCTCCGGCGCCCGCCGCCGCTGCTTCCGCCGCCCAGGTTGAACGCCATGCCTACCGGCTCGCGACCTTCGGGGGTGCGGGGCGCGCGAAGTTGTTCAGGAGCTCGAGGGTGAAGCCGTCCAGCTCCGTCGCCCAGCGCTTGGTGCGATTGACGAAGAAGTTGTAGCCCATGACCGCGGGAATGGCCGCTCCCAGTCCGGCCGCGGTGGCAATGAGCGCCTCGGAGATGCCCGGGGCGACCACGGCGAGACTGGCCGAGCCCTGCTGGCCGATGCCGTGAAAGGCGCTCATGATGCCGACGATGGTACCGAAGAGCCCGATGAAGGGGGCGGCGCTGGCCGTGGTGGCGAGAAAGGGCAGGTAGCGCTCCATCCGCGTGACCTCGATTTCCGTCGTGCGCTGCATCGCCCGCTGGGCGGAATCGATGGCCTCGCGGGGGAGTCCCTCGCCGTCCTCGAGGGCGGCATCCACCTGCTCGACTCCGCCGTACACGCTGGCCAACTCGAGACCGGCCGCCGAATAGACCTGGGCGAGGGGGCTCGCGCGGAATTTCTTGGCCGCCCCATAGAGCATCGAGAAGCGGCCACCCTGGCGGAAGAGCCGCGTGAACCCTTTCGAGTCGCGCTTGATGGCCCGGAACTCCCACCACTTCTCCACGATGAGCGCCCAGCAGATCACCGAGAAGAACAGAAGAACCCCCAGGACGAACCGGGCCGTGGGTCCCGCCTGGAGAATGGGATCGAGCACGCCGGAAGACATCCCGCTAGCTGGTGGCAAACGAAGCTCCTTTGTCTCGGCTGAGGGTGACGCGTAGGGGCACGCTTGATGATACCGAAGCGGTACAACGAGTGTCAACGAATTTGGCCAGAAATGCGCGATTTGTTTGACAGCACCGTAGCTGGGCCGTATAAGTGACCCGTATGTTTCACTCGCCGGGCGCCATCGCCATCCAGCTGGGTCCGTTAAGTTTCCGCTGGTACGGCATCCTCATGGCGAGCGCGATGGGCCTGGGGCTCTGGCTCGCGTATCGCGAAGCCACCCGGCGCGGGCTGGATCCCGACAGCATGCTCAAGGCTTCCGAGCTGGGGCTTCTCGGCGGTCTCATCGGCGCCCGCCTCTACTACGTCGCCTTCAACCTCGACTACTACCTTCGTTTTCCGGGAAAAATCTTCGCGGTATGGGAAGGCGGCCTCGCCATACACGGCGGCGTCCTCGGTGGTCTCCTCGTCGGTGGCGGCTACGCCCTCCTGAGGGGATTGCCCGCCGTCACCTATCTCGACATCGCCGCGCCGAGCATAGCCCTGGGACAGGCCATCGGCCGGTGGGGTAACTTTTTCAACGAGGAGGCATTCGGCACGCCCACGAATCTCCCGTGGCGGCTCTTTATTTCACCGCCGCACCGGCCTATCCAGTTTGCCCAGGACGAGTATTTCCATCCGACGTTCCTCTACGAGTCGATCTGGGACTTCATCGTCTTCCTCCTCCTCTTCTTCGTGTTTCGCCGGCGCTTCGAGCGCGCTCCCGGCGCCCTCTTCCTCACCTACCTCGGGCTCTATTCCGTGGGCCGCTTCATGACCGAAGCCCTCCGTACGGACGCCCTCATGCTCGGTCCCATTCGCGTCGCCCAGCTCGCCAGCGTGGTCGGCGTGGCCCTCGCCCTGATCGGCGTGCCCATGCTCCTCCGCCGGACCCGCGCCGCCGCCTGAGGCCGTGCACTTCACGTTCCTCGGAAGCTCGGGGGCCGTCCCCGCCCGCGAGCGCGACACCACCTCCATCGTCTTCGTGGGCGACGGCGACGCCGTCCTCGTCGACTGCGGGGGCAGCCCCATGCAGAAGCTCCTCCTCGCCGGCGTGGCTCCCGAGGCTCTCGGCCGGGTCGTCATCACGCATATCCACGCCGATCACGTGTACGGGCTGCCGTCACTGGTGGAGACGCTGTACCTGCTCGGCCGCCGGACGCCTCTCCGGCTCGCGTACCGCGAGGAGCACGAGGGCGCCCTGCGCGCGCTCCTTGGAGTCTTCCGTCAACTCGAGCGCCCGGAGATCTTTCCCATCGTCTGGGAGCCCGTGCCCGCGCGCGAGCGCTTCGCCCTCGAGAGTCTGGGAAGCTTCGCCGTGTCCGCGTCTCCCAACGCCCATGGAAAGATGCCCAACCTCGCCGTCCGTTTCGAGCCCTTCGGGGGCCCCGCCGTCGTCTATTCGTCGGACACCGAGCCGTGCGAGGCGGTGGTGGCCCTCGCGCGCGGCGCCCACACCCTGATCCATGAGGCGACATTCTCCGAGCGGCGGCCGAAGGGCGTAGGCGTGCACTCGACCGCGGCCGAGGCGGGAGAGATCGCGGCGCGCGCGGGCGTGAAGCGGCTGATCCTCGCCCACATCGACGTCTCCCATCACGGGGACCTCGAGGGACACGGGGAGGAGGCGCGCTCCCGCTTCTCCGGTGAGGTCGAGGTCGCCCAGGAGCTCGTGCCGTACCCGCTGTGAGGGGTCGCCGGAACGCCTGGTGATCGCCTACGAGAGCGGGGACGGACGGGCGCGGCTCTACCAGGGCGATAGCCGCAATCTCCGCCCGATCACGACGGGCAGCGTGGGGGTCATTCTCACCTCGCCGACCTACTGGATCAGCGATGAGGGCCGAGCCGCCGCCGACCGCTACGCGAGGAGCCTGGCCGTGGGATTCGGTCCCGAGTGGCGGCGCGTGCTCGCCCCCGGCGGCGATCTCTGGCTCGTGGTGGGAGACCGTCACGACGGGCGAGAGTGGGTCGGCTTCGACGGCCTCATCACCGGCTGGCTCAGGCGCACGGGCTGGCGGCTCCAGTCAAAAGGCATCTGGGTGCAGACGCGACCGCGCGAGCGCTGGGACAACCGGATCAACTATCTCCTGCGCTTCCGCAAGGCCGGACATCGCCTGCGCCCGTCGTCCACCAGCCTCTTCTGGCCGCTTCCCCTGCCTCGCACCCATCCCGAGAGTATCTGGGACGCCACCCCGGACCCCGTGCTGCGCGGGCTGCTCGAGGTGAGCCGGAAACATGGGGCGGTCCTGGATCCCTTCTGCGGCGCGGGAACGGTCGGACGCGTGGCCCTGGCAATGAATCGCGAGTGGATAGGCGTCGAGCTCGACCCGAAGATGGCGCGACTGGCGGCCAGGCGCCTGGGACTTCAACGGAAGGGTAGGGGGCAGTAGAGCCTATCGAGCCGAGGCGAGACGCGCTAGACTCTGCCCCGCGTCACCAAACTCTCCCGCAGGAGGAGCCCGTGAGTACCTACAAGGACATCGGCGTCACCATGGCGGCGAACCACGTGGGCCAGATCGAGATCCAGCGGCCACCCCACAACTACTTCGACAACGCCCTCATCAATCAGATCGCCGACGCCCTCGAGGAGTTCGACCGCGACGCGGGCTGCCGCGCCGTGGTGCTGTGCGCCCAGGGCAAGTCCTTCTGCGCGGGGGCCGATTTCGCCAACCGCCCGGCCACCGGCGCGGGGAACGAGAGCGGCAAGCATCTCTACAAGGAGGCGACGCGCATCTTCCGCACCCGCAAGCCCTGGGTCGCCGCGGTGCAGGGCGCGGCCATCGGGGGCGGGCTGGGACTGGCTCTCGCCGCCGACTTCCGCGTCACCTGTGTCGAGGGGCGCTTCAGCGCCAACTTCAATCGCCTGGGCTTTCACCCGGGCTTCAGCCTCACCTACACGCTGCCCCGCCTCGTCGGGCAGCAGAAGGCCAACCTGCTCTTCTACACGGGCCGGCGCGTGCCCGGCGACGAAGCGGTGGCCATGGGCATGGCCGACGTGCTGGTGCCGCTGGCCGAAGTCCGGACGGCCGCGGTGGCGCTGGCCACGGAGATCGCCCAGTCGGGGCCGCTCGCCGTGCAGTCGACGCGGGAGACGATGCGCCGCGGCTTCGCCGATGCGGCCGAGCGCGCCACCGAGCGCGAGCTGACCGAGCAGGACTGGACGCGCAAGACCGACGACTTCAAGGAAGGCGTCAAGGCCTGGGCCGAGAAGCGCCTGCCCGACTTCAAGAGCCGCTGACCCCCGAATCGTTCAATCGCGACCCGATCGTCGAGATTGCGGCGAGTGGTTCGGACGTGTAGTCGGTCGCCGTACAACCGGGCGGGTGGCGTCGGGGGAAGGGGCGGCGCGGCCGGCGTAGTGGGCCCC
>DASYQB010000332.1:0-16076 GCA_036005985.1 Candidatus Methylomirabilota bacterium
CATCTCGAAGGCGAACGGCGTCTCCGCGTTGCCCTCGGTCATCTTGACGGGCCGGGTGGTGAGGCGCTCGTGAGCCTTGCGGGCCGAGGCCGCCTTCACCTCCGAGCCCCACTCGGCCTCTTTGATGGCCTCGCACACCGCGTCCAGGGAGAGGAAGCCTGGCTGGAGCTTGGATAGCGCTCCGAGCACGCGCGCCTCCGTGTGATCTTCCTTGTAGACCCAGAGACCCGAGAAGGAAGCCTTGGCGGGACTGAGGGCCAGGCTGTACGGCGCGTCCTTCTTGTGGATGTCCTTGAGCAGCTGCTCGGGAGTCTGGAGCGAGGTCATGAGCAGCGTCCCGTTGGGAATGGTCAGGCGATTGATGGGCTGGAGCCCGTACCACGCCCAGGACTCGACGCCCTTGGACAGCGTGTCGTCCACACAGATGGTGACGTCGACTTCCTTCGGCTCGTAGCGCGCCATGTTCTGCTCGAGCTCTTCCTGGGTGTCGGCGACGATCGCGAAGTCCTTGGCAGGAATGCCGTTGCGCTGGGGGCTATCGCCGTAGCGCCCGAAGGCGATGCCCCACCGGCCCGCCTTGCGCGCCGAGAGGACGATGCCGCGGCTGATCCGCGCCGCGAGGTTCTTCTGGAAGATGCCGCGATAAACCACCTCACACGTGAAATGCGCCATCGCTCCTCCTCAAGATGTGCGGCACCGGAAGATGGGCGCCGCCGGCCTTTCCTGTTGGTCCGCTGGTCGGACCAGACTATGCGCCGCAGACCCCGGGCCTGTCAAGCTAGACGCCGGCCTGCTTGACCATGTCTGCGAAGTACCGGTGGACGGTCGAATCGTCGGTCAGCTCGGGATGAAACGCGGCCACGAGAATGCTGCCCTCGCGGGCCATCACGCATTCCCCACGGTGCATGACAAGCGGGCTGACCCCCGGCCCCATTCGCCGGATGCGGGGGGCCCGAATGAAGACCATCTTGAGAGGCTTGACGCCCGCGCCGAGGTCGGCCTCCCCTTCCGTCTCGAAGCTCTCCTTCTGCCGGCCATAGGCATTGCGCTCGGCGGTGATGTCGATGAGCCCCAGCGAAGCCTGCTTCGGGCTCTCCACCTCGCGGGCGAGCAGGATGAGGCCCGCGCACGTGCCCATGATGGGCTTGCCCGCCGCGTGGAATTTTTCGAGGGCGGGCACGAAGCCCCACTCGTCGAGGAGCTTGAGCAGCGTCGTGCTCTCCCCTCCTGGCATGATGAGACCTTCGACCTGGTCGAGCTGCCGCGGCAGCCTGACCTCGACCGACTCGAGTCCGAGCCGGTCGAGGGCCTTGCCGTGGAGGCCGAAGTCGCCCTGGAGGGCGAGCACGCCGATGGCCATGCCGTCGCTCCCTCGCCGCGCGCTACCAGCCGCGCGTCTGGAGCAGGTCCGACTCCTTGAGCTTGGACGTCTCGATACCGGGCATGGCATCGCCGAGGTCCTCGGAGACCTTGGCCAGGATATCGGCGTCCTTGAAGTGCGTGGTCGCCTGCACCACCGCCTTGGCCCGCGCCGCCGGATCGGCCGACTTGAAGATGCCGGAACCCACGAAGACGGCCTCGGCCCCGAGCTGCATCATGAGCGCGGCGTCGGCCGGCGTGGCGATGCCCCCCGCGGAGAAATTCGGCACGGGCAGCTTGCCGTTCTCGGCGACCCAGCGCAGGAGCTCATAGGGCGCGCCCAGATTCTTGGCCTCGGTCATCAGCTCCTCCGCCCCCAGCGCCTTGAGCCGCCTGATGCCGGAGATCACGGAGCGCATGTGGCGGACGGCCTCCACGATATTGCCGGAGCCCGCCTCGCCCTTGGTGCGGATCATGGCCGCCCCTTCACCGATGCGGCGGAGCGCCTCGCCCAGGTCACGGCAGCCGCAAACGAACGGCACCTTGAAGGCGAACTTGTCCACGTGGAAGTGCTCGTCGGCGGGCGTGAGCACCTCGGACTCGTCGATGAAGTCCACCCCCAGCGACTCGAGGATCTGCGCCTCCACGAAGTGGCCGATGCGGCACTTGGCCATGACGGGGATGGACACCGTCTGCTGGATCTCCTTGATCTTCTTCACCGGCGACATCCGTGCCACCCCGCCGTCCTTCCGGATATCCGACGGCACGCGCTCCAGGGCCATCACCGCCGCCGCGCCCGCGTCCTCGGCGATCTTGGCCTGCTCGGCGTTCGTCACGTCCATGATGACGCCGCCCTTGAGCATCTCCGCCAGTCCCACCTTCAGCCTGAGGGTCCCGATCTCCATGTCCCTATCTCCTTTATGGTGCGAGTCGTGAGTGGAGCTTCTGCTTCACCGCGGGCCATTCGCTCTCGAGAATCGAGAACGCGGCTGTGTCCCGTATCAATCCGTCCGAGCTCGGTCGCGCGGCCCGGATCACTCCGTCGAAGCGCGCACCCACACGCAGGATGGCGTGGCGGGAGCGCTCGTTGCGCGCATCGGTCATGAGGCTCACCCGGTGCACCCGCCACTCTTCGAAGGCGTGGGTGAGCATGAGCAGCTTGGCCTCGGTATTGATGGGTGTCCGTTGCACCGCGGCGGCCAGCCAGGTCGCGCCGATCTCTGCCACGTCGGGCACGTCCTCGCCGCGCTGCAGCGCATGGCCGGGAGGCCACGCCCAGAATTCGATGTTGAGGAATCGGGTGGACCCGACCACCCGCCCCGTGGATCTGGCCACCGTGGCGAAGGGCAGCGAACGCCCCGCCTCCTGATCGCGGAGCGCGATCTCGATATAGCTGAGCGCGCCGGGCTCGCCCTCGGGAACGGTGGTGAGCGCATAGGTCTCACGGGGCCCGGCCGCCGCCGCGGCGAGCCCGCCCGCATGGTCGAGCGTGAGTGGCTCGAGCCGGACGTGCCGGCCCTCGAGGACCACGGGGCGTACGCGCGTCACTGCCTCGGAGGCCACGGTCATCGGAGAGCCTCCTCCAGATCGGCGATCAGATCGTCGACCTTCTCCAGTCCCACCGAGAGCCGGATCAGCCCGGGGCCGATACCCATCTCGGCCTTGACCTCGTCCGAGACGCGCCGATGCGAGGTGCGCGCCGGATAGGTCCACGTGGTCGCCACGTCCCCGAAGCTCGGCGCGAACTCCATGAGACGGGCCCGCGTCATGAACCGCTCGACGGCGAGCGCGCCCCCCGCCAGATCGAGCGAGAGCATGGGGCCGCTCGGTCCCGGCATGAGGCGCTTGGCCAGCTCGCGCTGGGGATGCGAGACGAGGCCCGGATAGTAGACGCGGGAGACAGCACGATGCCTCTCGAGGAAGCCGGCGAGAGCGAGCGCATTGGCGGACTGCCGCTCCACACGGACGGACAGCGTCCGGGCGCCCCGCGTGGCCAGCCAGGCGTCGAAAGGCCCGAGATTGGTTCCCGCGCGAATCATGGCTGCGCGCACGCGCGCCATCGGCTCCGTCTTGCCGAGCACGATGCCCCCCGTGACGTCCCCGTGCCCGGAAATGAACTTGGTCAGGCTGTGCATCACCATGGTCGCGCCGTGCTCGATCGGCCGCAGCACGGCGGGAGAGGCGAGGGACGAATCGACGATCAGGTCGATGCCGCGCGGAGCGAGCTCGGGAGCGAGAGCGTCCAGGTCGGCCAGACGCAGGAGCGGATTGGACAGCGACTCGACGAACACCGCACGGGTATTGGGCCTCACCGCTCCCAGGACCGCCGCGGTGTCGGTGACGTCGACGAATGCCGTGTCGATGCCGAGGCGCCGGCCCTCGTCGGAGAGGAAGGCCGCCGTCGAGCCGTAGAGATCGCGGGCCGCCACGAGATGATCGCCCGACTGGAAGAGCCCGAAGAGAAGCGCAGTGGTCGCACCCATGCCCGAGGCGCAGGCCACCGCCGCCTCCGCGCCTTCGAGGGCGGCCACGAGATCCTCGAGCATGGTGTGGTTGGCCGTACCGTAGCGGCCATAGACGAAGCCCGGCTTCTTCGACTCCCAGACCGACTCGACGGTATCCATGTCCTCGAACACGTAGACATTGGTCTGGTAGATGGGCGGAGTCAGCGGACGGCTCGCCGACGCGATGTCACGGCCCCCGCGGGCCGCCCGGGTATCGAAGTCCACGCGGGCTCCTCCCCTACACCAGCGGCACGGCCGACCCGCGCTCGCGGGCGCCCACGTCGGGGCGGCGGCGGGTCTCGCGGATGGTGTCGGCGAGCCGACGCACGCCCTCTTCGATCTGCCCGAAGGGCACCGCGGAGAACGACAGGCGCAGCGAGCGCTCGCCGCCGCCGTCGCTGTAGAAGGCCGCGCCCGGCGTGAAGGCCACCCCACGCTCGATGGCCCGCGGCAGGAGAGCGGCCGCGTCCAGCCCCTCGGGCAACTCGAGAAGGAGCGAGAAGCCTCCCTGGGTCTCCGTCCACGTCACGCCCTCGGGCATGCGGCGGCCGAGCGTGGCCAGCAGCGAATTGCGCCGGCGCGCATACTCGCGCAGCGCGCGCGCCTGGTGCCGGTCGAGCAGCCGCTGGCGGCAGAAGTGATACACGGCGGCCTGGATCAACGGGCTCGTGTGGATGTCCGCGAGCTGCTTGGCCATCTCGAGCCGCTCGATGAGATCCGGCGAGGCGACGATCCACCCCAATCGCAGCCCGGGGAACAACACCTTGGAGAAGGTGCCGAGGTAGATCACCTGGCCCGAGGCGTCGGCGGCCTTGAGGGGCACGGGCGGTCGCTCGCCGTAGAAGAGCGTGCCGTCGAAGCCGTCCTCGACGATGGGCAGCCGATGCCGCCCCGCCACCTCGAGAAGCCGGCGTCGCGCGGCCGCGGGCATGTGGAGGCCCGTCGGATTGTGCGCGCTCGGCTGGCAGTAGAGCAGCTTGGGCGCCTGCCGCTCGAGGAGCCGCTCGAGATGATCCACGGAGAGGCCGCCACCCGACAGGGGCACGGGCAGGAGCTGGGCGCCGAAGGCGCGGAAGACCTGCATGGCGCGCGGATAGGACGGCTGCTCGATGGCCACGAAGTCGCCCGGATCGAGCAGGGTGCGCGCGACGAGATCAAAGCCCTGCTGCGTTCCGTTCACGATGAGGATGTCTTCCGGTCGCGCCTCGAGGCCGAAGCGGAGGAGATAGCCGGACAGGTACTGGCGGAGGGGCGGGTAGCCGCTCGACGGGTAGTACTGGAGGAGCTCGCGCCCTTCCTCGCGGATCACCCGGTTGAGCACACGACGGAACGCGTCGGTGGGAAAGAGCGTGCTGTCGGGCATGCCGCCGGCGAAGGAGATGACACCCGACGCGGTGCGCGCCATCTGGCTATACGCCCCGCGGCGCCGGGCATCCGCGGCCACGATCTGCGCCGCCTTGGAGAGATGGCCCGTCCATTCGAAGCGCGGGGTGGGCGCGGGACCCTGCGGCGCGGCGGGCGCCTGCTCGGCGACGAAGGTGCCCTGGCCCACGTGGGCGCGCGCCCACCCGCCCGCGATGAGGTCCTCGTAGGCCTGGGCCACCGTGGTCCGGTTCACGCCCAGGTCGCGCGCGAGGTCGCGGGTGGCGGGCAGCTTCACCCCCGGGGCGAGCAGGCGCTGGCTGATCAGACGCTCCAGATGCAGCTGGATCTGGCGCGCGAGGGGGAGACGTCGCTTGCTGTCCCGGGTGCGATCTAGCGGTATCCTCATGCCTGGCTCGTGTCAGCCATTATCCAGACACTTGGCATGATGTAAAGTGCCAATTGGATGGCTCTGGAATCATCCAATTCCGGGTCGAGAACCGCGTGGTATCATTCGCGCGCTAGCCATGGCGCGCCTCGTCGTCCTCGAGTCCATGTGGAACCCGAAAGGCAAGCTCCTGAACGAAGAGCCGTCCGTCTTGCCTTATCTGAAGGCCATCCGCCAATCGCTGGCGTGGGAGGGGATCCGCATCAACTTGGTCTATCGTCGCTTCTACTCCAACTACGACCTGGGACTGCTCCTCCAGGAGACGCGACGGCACCGCAAGCCGCAGGTCTGCTACATCTCGTCGCACGGCGAGCGGCGCAAGCTCATGGGTCTCGGCGACAAGGTCATCCGCCTCGAGAACCTGATCGAGTACTGTCGCCCCAGCCCCACCACGGGCTACATCTTCGGCGCGTGCGACTTCGTGACGCCCGACACCGCCAAGAAATTCCTCGAGGCGACCAGCGCGCGCTTCGTCGCCGGCTATCAGAAGGAGATCCCATGGACGGAGTCCATGCTGGTGGACAGCCTCTTCCTCTCCTATCTCCTGGGGGGCACGATGAAGTGGGTCCGCACCAAGCACGGGGAGCGGGTGCCCCCGCTG
Source organism: Candidatus Methylomirabilota bacterium (assembly GCA_036005985.1). Lineage (GTDB taxonomy): Bacteria > Methylomirabilota > Methylomirabilia > Rokubacteriales > CSP1-6 > AR37. The sequence goes on from DASYQB010000332.1 coordinate 6,275, forward strand.
CGTCAGACGGCCACCTTCGAGATCACCCATACGGAGAATCCCCAGCGGGTCGCGGGCATCCTCTATCGCGACTTTCCCCTCGCCCACGACATCACCTTCTCGGTGTTCATCCTCGATCGGCAGCGCGGACGGAAGCCGCGGCTCGTGAGCTCGTTCGACACCTACCGCAAGAGCGTGGACCGGGCGCGCCGGCTGGTGCGCCACCTGTGAGCGGGAGCTAGCCTCCGTGGCCCAGGGAGAAGCGCCCATCAAGCAGGCCATGGCGTGGATCGACGACAAGCTCCGCGAAAAGCCGGACACCGACCGCGTCAAGCTGGTGGACGAGGCGAGCCGGCGCTTCGACCTCACGCCGCTCGACGCCGACTTCCTCTTCCGTCATCTCGCCGAGCGCCCACGGGGCAGCTAGACGTGAGCGAGAGCCACAAGGCGCAGGTCCAGGCCCAGTTCGGCGCGAGCGCCCACGACTACTACGTCACGAGTGCGGGCCATGCGGGCGGGGCTGATCTCGATCAGCTGGTGGCGTGGGGGAGGAAGCGCGGCGCTCCCCGCGTGCTCGACGTGGCCACGGGGGGCGGCCACACCGCGCTCGCCTTCTCTGCCTTCACCTCCACCGTGATCTCCACCGACCTCACGCCGTCCATGCTGGCGGCCGCGCGCGGATTCATTCAGAGCAAGGCCGCCACCGGCAACGTGCGCTTCCTCGCCTCCGACGTGGAGGCCCTGCCCTTCCGCGATAGCGCCTACGGCGTGGTGACCTGCCGCCTCGCCGCCCATCACTTCCCCGCCATCCTCCCCGCCCTCAAGGAAGTGGCGCGAGTGCTCCGGCCCGGCGGCTCCCTGCTCGTCGAGGACATCCTCGGACACGAAGACCGGGAGCTGGCCGCGTTCATCCTGGAGATCGAGAAGCGGCGCGATCCCTCTCACGTGCGCGCCCTCACCCACCGTGAGTGGGAGGCCTTTCTCAAGGCGGCGGGGATGACCGTGATCGACGAGAGCACGCTGACCAAGTCTCGGCCGTGGGAAGAATGGACGGCGCGCATGCGGATGACGCCCGAGGCCAAGGCCGATCTCGAGCGCTTCGTGCTCGATGCTCCCACGCACTGCCGGGAGGCCTTCGGCTTCACCATCGAGGGCGGCCGCATCCTGACCTTCTCCGACCGGCTGATTCTGATCCGCGCCGACCGGGACTGACTAGACCTTCAGCATCACCACCGTCGCCCCCCATCCGCCTCGCTCGGGCGGCGCGTCGAAGAAGCGCAGGACCAGCGGATGACCGGCGAGCAGGGACTGCACGCTCGCGCGCTGGGCGCCGATGCCCCGGCCGTGGATCAGGCGCACCTCACGGAAGCCGCGGCCGGCCGCCTCCTTCAAGTACTCGTCGACCACCGGGCGCACGTCCTTCGGGGCGAAGGGATGAAGATCCAGCGAGTCTTCAATGGGGAGACGTATCGGCTCGGGCTCGTCCATCTACTCCCTCATCGCAGGAGAGGACTGAAGATGGGCTCGGGGACCACCAGGTCGGGTTTGCTCCGCTGCTGCTCGCGCGCCTGGTCGGCCATGCAACGCAGAAACGGGTTGTCGTCGGGCCCGGGGCGGCTCATCACGATCACCCGGCCGTCGAGATCGATGCGCTGGAGCACGATGGTCGAGAAGGTGTCGCATCGCTTCCAGCGCTGAAGGGCCAGGTCCTGCTCCATCGTCTGCGCACCTGTCAGGCACCCCGCCGCGAGGAGGGCGATGCCGATCCCGAGGGACCGGGTCCGGATCAAGCGGCCATGGGTGGCCGCCGCATATGCCAGTCGGTGATCCGCTGATAGGCATCGGCCACGCGGAGTACGGTCGCCTCGTCGAAGGGGCGGCCGATGATTTGAAGTCCCATGGGCAAGCCCTCCGCGGTGAAGCCGCACGGAACTGATGCGGCGGGATGGCCCGTGAGATTGAAGGGGCGCGTGAAACGGATCAGGGTCGCGCGTACCGGGAGAGTCTCGCTCCCCACGCGCACCTCGGTCTGCCCAACGGGCGGGGCCTCGATGGCCGCGCTCGGAGCGAGGAGCACGTCGAGCTTGGCGAGGGCGGCGTCCACCTCGTCTCTCAAGAGCACCCGCAGGCGCTGGCCCTTCAGATACTCCGCGCCCGTGACGAACGCGCCCACCCGCAGCCGCTCGCGGACATCGGCGCCGTAGTCGGCGGCCCGCGTCTTCAGCCATTCCTCGTGATAGGCATAGGCCTCGGGCGCGAGGACGGCATGCGACGCCGCGGGCCCGAGCGTGACCTTGGCGAGATCCACGAACTCGACGGTGGCGCCCTGCCCTTCCAGCGCCTTGGCTACGGCCTCGACGGCCGCGCGCGGGCCTGGTCCCGCGCCTTCGAGAAAGAACGAGCGCAGGAGGCCGATGCGCAGCCCCTTGACCTGGCCGGTGAGGGCGGCTCCGTAGTCCGGTACGGGCAGGACGCTCGTGGTGGGGTCACGCGGATCGTAGCCCGCCATGGGCCCGAGCATGAGCGCGCAGTCGGCCGCGCTCCGGCACATGGGCCCCACGTGGTCCATGGACCACGCCAAGGGCAGCACACCGGCGCGGCTCACCCGGCCGTAGGTCGGCTTGATGCCGGAGATGCCGCAGAGCGACGCGGGAAGGCGGATGGATCCGCCCGTATCGGAGCCGAGCGCTCCCGGGCAGATGCCCGCCGCCACCGACGCGCCCGAGCCTGACGACGATCCGCCGCAGATGCGATGAACCTTCGCGTCCCAGGGATTCCACGGCGTGCCGTAGTGCGGGTTCAGACCCTCGGGCCCGTAGGCGAACTCGTGCATGTTGAGCTTGCCCAGAGCGATGGCGCCCGCCCCCGCGAGACGCGCGACCACCGTGGCGTCCTCCTCGGGTACCCAGTCTCCGAGGATCTTCGAGCCGCCCGTGGTCTTCACGCCCTTGGTGCAGTAGAGATCCTTGAGCCCCACCGGCACCCCGTGCAGCGGTCCGAGATCGGCCCCCGATTGCACGGCCGCTTCGGCGGTCCGGGCCGCGGCCAGCGCGGACGCACCCATCACCGTGATGTAGGACTTGAGCTTGCCGTCGAGGGCGGCGATGCGGTCGAGGTGCGCCTGGACCACCTCCACCGGGGACACCTTCCTCGCCGCGATCATGCGCGCCAATTCCGTCATCGGGGTCCAGCAGAGCTCACTCACGCAGTGTCCTCGCTCAGAGAATGCGGAACTGCGAAGCCGGCTCGAGGGCCGGCGGTATGTCGGTCACCGCGGCCAGCCCGCTCCGTCCTGCTTCCACGAGCGGCAGCAAGGCAGCCAACTCCTGGTCGGTGAGGTCGAGCCCCTGCGCCTTGGCGAGGGTGCGTAGCGTATCGACGGTGAGCTTTTCCATGGAGGGAGGATAGCGCATAATTCCAGGCATGCACCAGCCTGACGTGCTCCCGCCGCATCTCTCGCCATCGTGCTGGCGGCGCTTCGACGCCCGCGCAAACGGGAAGCCATCCGTAACCGGGTAGCGCGGTCTTCGGGGCTGGCCGTCCTGCCGTACGCGGGAGCCATCTTCCTCTCCTCGTTCCTGCTCTTCCTCGTGCAGCCGATCATCGCCAAGCAGATCCTGCCTTGGTTCGGCGGCTCGGCCGGGGTGTGGACGACGTGCCTCGTGTTCTTCCAGAGCGTGCTCCTCGCGGGCTACGCGTATGCCGACCTGACCACGCGCCTCGGGGCGCGCCGCCAGGCCCTGCTCCACGTGGCCCTCCTCGCTGCTTCGCTCGCCTTCTTGCCCATCCTCGCCTCCAGCGGCTGGAAGCCTCGCGGCGACGAAGAGCCGATCTCGCGCATCCTCCTCCTCCTCCTCGCCACCATCGGCCTGCCCTACTTCCTCCTCTCCGCCACCACGCCCCTCCTCCAGTCGTGGTACTGGCGCCGCTTCCGGAGCGCGGTGCCTTACCGCCTGTTCGCGCTCTCGAATTTCGCGTCCCTCCTCGCCCTCCTCGGCTTCCCTCTCCTCTTCGAGCCGGCGTTCGACCTGACGTGGCTCGGCCGGGCGTGGTCCGTACTCTTCGTCGTCTTCGCGATCCTGGGCGCGGCCACGGCCTGGCTGTCCAGGCACGGCTCGGGGAAAGCCGCGCCCGACCACGCCCGGACCGAGACGCCGTCGGCGGGCACCCAGATTCAGTGGCTCGCTCTTTCCGCCATGGGCTCGGTGATGCTCCTCGCCGTGACCAATCACATCACGCAGAACATCTCCGGGGTGCCCTTCCTGTGGGTGCTGCCCCTTGCCCTCTACCTGATCAGCTTCACCCTCGCCTTCGATCATCCGCGCTGGTATGCGCGCCGCGCCTTCGTGGCCGGCCTCGTCGTGCTCCTGCCCGTGATGGCCTTCTATGTCCCGTCTCTCAACCTGAGAGTGGCGGCGCCCCTCTATCTCGGGGGCCTGTTCGTGACCTGCATGTTCTGCCATGGCGACCTCGCGCGGCTCCGGCCCGACCCGCGCCATCTCACGCGCTACTACCTCCTGCTCTCGCTCGGCGGGGCCCTCGGGGCCATCCTCGTCGCCATCGTGGCTCCCCTCGTGCTGCCTGGATACTTCGAGCTCGGCATCGCGCTCGTCCTGCTCTCTCTCGTGGTCCTCTTGCGATTGCAGGGCGTCCTGTCCTGGGTGGGCGCGGTGGTGACGGTGGCCACGGTGATCCTCGTGGTGCGCGCCAACACCGAGTACACGGAGGGAGTGCGCGTGATGGAGCGCGACTTCTACGGGGTGGTGCGCACCGCGGATTTCAGCAAGCCGGTGCCCTACCGCTCGATGTATCACGGGGGCATCATGCATGGCGGCCAGCTCCTCGGAGAGGAGCTGCGCAACCGGCCCGCCGACTATTTCGGCCCCGACTCGGGCTACGGCCGCACCTTCACGTCGCTGCGCGAGATGCGCCCGGGCCGGCCGCTCGCCGTGGGCATCATCGGTCTGGGGGCGGGAGTGGTGGGGGCGTGGATGCGCCCGGGCGACACCCTCACCTTCTACGAGATCAGCCCGCGGGTGGTGGACATCGCTCGCCGTGAGTTCACCTTCCTCGCCAGCACCGCCGCCCGCACCACCATCGTCATGGGCGACGGGCGCCTCTCCCTCGAGCGCGAGGCGCCGCGGGCCTACGATCTCCTCGGCATCGACGCGTTTTCCGGCGACTCGATTCCCATGCACCTCGTGACGCGCGAGGCCATGGCCATCTACATCCGGCATATCAGGCCAGACGGCGTCATCGTGTTCCAGGCTACCAACCGCTTCATCAACATCCTGCCCGTGATCAAGCGCCTCGCCGCCGAGTTCGGCCTCGAAGCGGTCAACATCGCCGACGTGGCGGAGGGCGGGGACGGGCCGGAATACTGGTATTCCTCGACGGACCAGATCATCGTCACCCGCAACCGGGCGCTTCTCGCCTGGCCGACCATCGCCGAGGCGGCCGACGACATCGACGATCGGCCCGAGCTGCCGACCTTCACCGACTCCCATCACAATCTCCTGCGCATCCTGAAGCGTCGCTGATCGCCCCCGCTCCGCCCGGGCTTGCATTTCGTCGCGGAGCATTCATAATTCCGTCCATGCCCACTCCCGATCAGGAAACGTTGCAGTGGCTGCGCGAGTTCGAGACGGCCTGCCGGGGCCGCGATTTCGAGGCGGGCCGGCGCATGTTCGCCAACGACGCGGTGGCCTTCGGCACCTGGGCCATGGCCGTGCACGGCCTCGACAACATCGTGCGGGAGCAATGGCGCAACGTGTGGCCGCGCATCCGCAACTTCACCATCGACGCCAAGCCCGTCGTCCGCGCGGATGGCGAGACGGCGTGGATCGCCGCGGGGTGGTCGTCGGAAGCGACCGGACCGGACGGACAGACCTTCAAGCGTCCGGGCCGCGCCACCTTCATCCTCGCGCGTCGCGAGGGGCGCTGGGTGTGCGTGCACAGCCACGTGTCGCTTCAGCCCACGCAGTCGGAGGCCGCCCACGGCAAGCTGGGGGCCGCCTGATGCTTCCCATCCAGCGCTGGGGCGGTCAGGCTGCGGGGCGGAGCCGGGCCGTGGCCTACCAGGGTATGGTGTGGGCGGTCGCCACATCCGATGACGAGTCCGGCGACGTCCAGGCGCAGGCGCGGCGCTGTCTCGAGCTCCTCGACCAGAGTCTCGCCGCGGCGGGCACGGACAAGACGCGGCTCCTCTCCGCCCAGGTGTTCCTCTCCGACATGAGCACCAAGACCCGCTTCGACGCGGTGTGGAATCCGTGGATCGGTCCCGATCCGGCCCATTGGCCGCAGCGTGCCTGCGTGGGAGCCGTCCTCGCCGGCAAGTGCCAGGTGGAGATCATTCTCCTCGCCGCGGCGGCGACCTAGCGCGTCCGAACACGTCCTTCCTGGAGGGAGCCATGCAAGCGAACGCGGCCGTACTCTACGAGGCGAGGAAGCCCCTGGTGGTGGAAGACGTCGAGCTCCTCGAGCCCGGCCCTCACGAGGTGCAGGTGCGCTGGGTCGCCAACGGCGTGTGCCATAGCGATCTGCACGTGATGACGGGCGACTACCCGCATCCCCTGCCCGTCATCCTAGGCCACGAGGCGGCGGGCGTGGTCGAGAAGATCGGGCCCGGGGTAGAAACGGTGACGCCCGGCGATCATGTCTGCTCGAGCTACATCCCCTCGTGCGGACGATGCTGGTACTGCATCGGCGGCCAGCCCACCATGTGCGCCCTCCGGGACAAGCCGCGCTGGTTCATGCTGGACGGCACCTCGCGCTTCCGCAGGAACGGCCAGCCCCTTCATCATTTTCTCCAGGTCGCGGGCTATGCCACCCATTCCGTCCTGCCTGAGCAGAGCGTGATTCCCATCCGCAAAGACGCCCCGCTCGATCTGGCCTGCCTCGTGAGCTGCGGTGTGCTCGCGGGAGCCGGTCCCGTGTTCAATCGGGCCAAGGTGCCGCCGGGAGCCAGCGTGGCCGTGTTCGGCTGCGGGGGGGTGGGGCTCAACACCATTCAGGCCGCCCGCATGGTGGGCGCGGGCAAGATCATCGCCGTCGACGTCAACAGGCAGAAGCTCACCTGGGCGGAGGAATTCGGAGCGACCTATGCCGTGGATGCCTCGAAGGAAGACCCCGTGGCGCGCGTGCAGGCCATCAGCGGCATGGGCGGCGTCGACTTCGCCTTCGAAGTGGTGGGGACGCAGAAGACCATCGAGCAGGCGCTCGCCTCGACCCACCGGGGCGGCACATGCGTGGTGGTCGGGGTGAGCCCCGCGGGCACGCGCCTGTCCATCGACCCCGGCATGTTGCTCCAGCAGCGTGTGCTCACCGGTACCTCCTTCGGAGGCGGGCACCAGCGCACCGACGTCCCGCTGCTCCTCGACCTCTTCATGGACGGCAAGTATCAGCTCAAGGAGCTCGTGAGCCGCCGCCTGCCCCTCGCCGAGCTGAATCACGCCTTCGACCTCATGAAGCAGGGCGAGGTGAAACGCAGCGTCATCGTCTACGAATAGCCGCTCCTGCTCTTGGGGTCAGGTCTTGCTTTCGAGCACTCCCGTCGAGACAAGTGCCGGATTGCAAGACCTGACCCCCGCGAAGGGCCAGGCCTGACCCCGATGGCTAGGCTCTTTCCGTGATGTAGATGTGCTCCAGCATGTCCACGTAGATGTTGCCGTCGATGACGTTCTCGCCCTTCTTGTTCTTCTCGATGCCCTTGACCCAGGGCTTGGCCGCGGCGTACCGGACGACCCACGCCACGGGGACGTAGCCCGCGTCCGTCTGGAGGATCTCCTCCGCCTTCGCGTAGTGCGCCATGCGCTTGGCCGTGTCGCGAGTGTCGCGTCCGCCTTCCAACTCCTTGTCGAAGGCGTCGTTGCTCCACGCCTGGCGCTTGCCCGTGGTCTTCTTGCCGTAGAAGGTGTCGAAGTACTCGTTGTGCGGATCGGGATAGTCCATGAACCAGCGGATCCACACGAACTGAAGATCCTGCTTCCACAGCCGCTCGCGGAACACACGCTGCTCCAGGACTTCCAGCTCCGTCTTCATGTTCAAGTTCTCGAGGAGCACGGCCTGTACCGCCTCGGCGAGCGGCTTCGCCCCGAGCGCCTCATCGCGCATGGAGAGCACGATCTTGGGCCAGTTCTTGCCGCCCTCGTAGGGCGTGCCCTTGAGCATCTCCAGCGCCGCCTTCTTGTCGAAGCGCTGGAGGGCCTTGATCTTCGGGTCCTCGGTGGCGCCGGGGAAGCCGAGGGGGATCATGGACCAGGCTGGGATGGCCAGCCCCTGGGCCACCTTGACGACATTGTCGCGGTCGATGGCGTGGCCGACGGCCCGCCGCACTTTCAGATTGTCGAACGGCGCCTTCGTTACCTGGGGCAGGAGGTACCAGGTGCCGGGGAACGGATAGCGGAAGACGTCCTTGGAGGCGCGGGGGTCCGATTGGAGGCGCTTGAGATCGCCAGCCTGGAGGAGGGTCAGATCGATCTCGTTGTTCTCGTAGGGCAGAGCTCCCGAAGCCACGGGAATGATGGGAATGACCACCTTGGTCAGGTGCACGTCCTTGGCTCCGAAGTAATAGGGGTTCTTCCGGAGCGTCATCTGCTTGTTGTGCTCCCAGCTCTCGAGGACGAAGGGGCCGTTGCACACGATGTTTCCCGGCTCCGTCCACTTGTCGCCGAACTTCTCCACCGCGCGCTGATAGCTCGGGAGGGCGGCGAGGTAAGCCGCGAGCACGGGGAAATATCCGCGGGGGCCTTCCAAGGTCACCTCCAGCGTCCAGTCGTCCTTGGCCCGCACGCCGACCTCTTTGGGATCGGTGATCTTCTTCTTGTTGTACGCCTCGGCATTCTTGATGTCGTAGAGGAAGGAGGCGTAAGGGGCGGCGGTGGCAGGATCGAGCTGTCGCTTCCACGAGTACTCGAAGTCGCGCGCGGAGACGGGGGCGTTGTCCGACCAGCGGGAGTCCTTGCGAAGGGTGAACGTCCACACCGATCCGTCCTTGTTCCCCTCGACCTTGCTGGCCATCCAGGGCTCGGCCACGAAGTCCGGGTTGAACACCATGAGCCCGGCGAAGAGCGCGGGGACACCCGAGCAGTAGAGATCCTTGTTGAAGTCCATGCTGGCGGGATCGTTCTGGAAGTAGCCGCCCCCGCCGTAGCGGAAGACCTGCTCCTTGGCGAGCTTGTCGCCCGGCGCGGGCTTGGTCGGCTTGTAGGCCTGGGCGGTGGTGGCGAAGCCGAGACCCCCGAAGGCGGCCATGGCTCCCACCGCCTTGAGGAAGTCACGGCGGCCGAGGCCGATGGCCTGGAGGCGCTGCTCGAAGAGGGCGAGCTGCTGATCCGGTATTTTCATGTTCTCTCCTGTTATTTCATCTTAGGGTCGAGGGCGTCACGGACACCGTCGCCGAAGAAGGTGAAGGACAACATGGTGATCGCGATGGCGATGGACGGGAACACGCACAGGTACCAGTAGGAGCGGAGGAACTGCTGGTTCTCGCCGACCATCTGTCCCCACGACGGGGTGGGCGGGTTGATGCCCACGCCGATGAAGGACAGGGCGGCCTCGGTGAAGATGGCCTCCGGAATGCCGAAAGTGATGGACACCACGATGGGGGTGAGGGCGCTGGGCAGGACGTGGCGCGAGAGCACGCGCCAGCCCCGGGCCCCCAGGGCCCGCGCGCCCTCCACGAACTCTTTCTCCTTGAGGCTGAGCACCTGGGCCCGGGTCTGCCGCGCGATGCCCACCCAACCGGTGAGGCCAAGGGCGATGAAGATGTTCATGAGCCCGGCTCCCAGCATGGACATGATGAGGATCACGAAGAGGAGCCGGG
>DASYQB010000333.1:0-6926 GCA_036005985.1 Candidatus Methylomirabilota bacterium
GCTTGACCTGGCCGTGCTTCTCGAGGTGGGCGACGAAGGCGCGGAGGTCGTCGAAGGCCACCGCCGCTACTCGTGATACCAGAGCTTGGCGAGCCAGCCTGCGATGAACGGGAAAGCCAGGCTCGGGACGATCCGCATCAAGACGAACCGCCATCCCATGAGGGGCGCCTCCCAGGCGATGATGCGCTGGATGCCGAAGAGCGACCACGAGGTCATGAAGGCGACGAGGGGGCCCATGGCCATGCCGGAGTTGGCGAGCACCACGAGGAGAGGAACGCTGACCATCGGACCGCCCGGGGTGAGCACTCCCGCTACCGCGGCCATGGCGATGGCGCGCAGGCCCGAATCGTTGCCGAAGTAGCGAGCCACCGTCGCCTGTGGAATGAGGACCTGGAGCATCCCGGCGAGGATCAGCGCAGGGACGAGACGCGGCACCACGAACCAGATCATGCTGAGGCCGTTCTTGGCGCCGAGAATCGGGAGCGACGGATCTTTCCAGTAGGCGGCCCCGGCGGATACGATGGCTAACGTAATCAAAACTAAGGCGGAAAGATCGAGGGAGAAGCCTCGCGGCATGCGGGCATTATACAGGACCCCCTGGGCTATACTAATCGGGAGCCTCGACACGCGAGCTCGCTCATGCGCCTGACCATCCGAACAAAGCTCACGCTGCTCGTGTTGGCCATCCTGCTTCCGCTCCTCGCGGTGGCCGCCGTCAGATTCTGGGGCGACATGTCCGACGGGCGACGCGCCGGCCACCAGAGCCAGCTCGACACCGCCACCCTCATCGCTGCTCAGCTCGATGAGGTCCTCACCGGCCAGGTGGAAAGCCTGCTCGCCCTCGCCACGGTGCGCGCGGTCGACAGCGTGCAGGATGCCGATCTGGAGAGGCTGGCCGCTCGCGTGAGGGAGCGACATCCGTTCATGCGTCGCTTCGTGGCCGTGGCGCCGGACGGCCGCGTGCTCGCGACCAGCGGCTACCGGGACGGAGAGCCGAAATTCGTGGGTCCGGAGGCCATCGACGCGGTGAGAGAGCGGGGCGTGCCCGTGATCTCGGTGCCGCAGGCGAGCGCGAGCGATGGGCGCCAGATCGTCGCCTTGATGGTGCCCGTGCAGGATCGTGAAGGGAAATTCGCCGGAGTGTTCGGGGCAGAGCTCGATCTCGAGACGCTCTCGCGCTACCTCAATGCCATGTCCCTCGGACGCGAGCAGGGCCTGGCCATCGTCACCGCAGGTGGAGATCTCCTCGCCAAGTCGCTCAGCCCTCACGAGTTCTTCGACCGGCCGCTGGGCGGCATACCCGAGGCCGATGCCGTGCTCCGGCGAGGCGGCGGGACGGCGGAGTGGGCGGCGAAGGATGGCGTACCACATCTGGCGGGGGCGGCCGCCATGGGGCGGGCGCCCTGGATCGTTCTCGCCGCGGTCCCGAGTGGCGCCGCCTACTCACCGGCCGCGGGCCGGCCGACGCGGGACCTCATCGGCCTGGGCGCGGCGACCGTGGTGGCTCTTCTCGTGGCGTGGCTCATCGGCTCCCGCATGCAGCGCTCCGTCACCGCTCTCATGAAGGGAACCCAGGGGCTGGAGTCGGCCCAGGCGCCGCCCATCACCGTCTCCACCGATGATGAGCTCGCGGAGCTGGCGGATCAGTTCAATCGCGCGATCCGTGAGCAGCGGCGGACTCACGCCGCGCTGGACGAGCGCCAGCGGCGGCTCCGCGCTCTCGCCGACGTGAACGTCGCGCTCTCGCAGCAGCTCGAGCTCAAGCCGCTCCTCGTCCAGATCACCGAGGCGCTGGCCCGGCTCACCGGCGCGGGCAGCGTCATCTTCTGGGAGGTGGACGAGGCGAGCGGCCTCCTCGTTCGTCGGGCGTGGACGTCCGTCCCGGCCATTGTCACCGACGAGCTGCCCGCCTCCCTGGGTATCGACTCCGGAGGGGCGGGCTGGGTCGCGCGCAACCGGCGGCCGCTCTTCGTGGAGGACGTGACGCTGGACGAGCGCATCCGCGCCCGGCAGTGGGCGGCGGGACACGGGCTCTTCTCCTTCGCGGGCGTCCCCGTGGTGTCGGGCGACGATCTCCTCGGTGTGCTCACCCTCAACCTGCGCCGCGAGGACCTGCCCGCCGAGGACGATCGCGAGCTCCTGACCTCGTTCGCGTCCCAGGCCGCAGTAGCCGTGCGCAATGCGCGGCTCTTCGCCGAGGCCACCCGCCGTCGCCGCGAGGCCGAGGAGCTGGCCCAGGTCGCGCGGATGCTCACGGAGAGCCTGGACGTAAGCGAAGTGGCCGATCGGATGGTGCGGAGCGTGCTGCCCATCTTCGACGTGGACGCGGCGGGCTTGCGTCTCGTGCGCCCCGACGGAAAGCTCGAGGCCATCGCATGGGCCGGCTCGGCCATGGGCTTTTTCCAGCCCGGGCACGTCCTCGAGCCGGGTGACGGGCTGGTGGCCCGCGCGGTGGTTGAGGGACGCGCCGTCTTCACCCGCGACGTCTTCGAGGATCAGAAGCTGACCTTGAGCGAGGATCTGCGAAACCGGCTCGTGGAGTCCGGCACCCGGGCCCTCCTCGCCGCGCCTCTCCATGCCAAGGGCGAGCTGATCGGGGTGCTCGCCGTCGCGTCGCGGGAGATTCACGACTTCACGGAGGACGACGCGAACCTGCTCCAGGCTTTCGCCGACCAGGCGGCCCTCGCCATGCAGAATGCGCGGCTGTATGGGGAAGCCATGCGCCGTCAGCGTGAATCGGAGGAGATCGCCCGGTTCGCCCAGACCCTCACGGGCAGCCTGGACGAAAACGACATCGCCGAGCGCATCGTGATCAGCGTGCTCCCGGCTCTCCGCGCGCTTTCCCTCGGCTTCCGCCTCCTCCAGCCCGACGGCTCGCTCAAGGTCGTAGCGCAAGGCCAGGGCACGGGGATCCCGCCCGTGCATGGGCACGTCGTGCCGCCCGGCTACGGCATCTCGGGCCGCGTTCTCGCGGAGGGGCGGACCATCGCGAGCACCGACGTGCTCGGCGATCCCCATATCCTCCTCACCCCCGAGATGCGGACAAACACCGAGGAGTCCAAGATCGGGTCGTTTCTCGCCGTGCCCCTCCGCGTGCGGGATGAGGTCATCGGCACCCTCTCCGTCGCCGACGTCACGGGGCGGCAGTTCACCGAGGTGGAGATGGCGCTCCTCCAAACGTTTGCCGACCAGGCCGCCCTCGCCCTCGACCACACGCGTCTGTACGCGCAGACCCGACAGCGGCTTCGTCACGTCGAGTTCATCCGGGAGGTCATCGAGCAGGTTCTCGTTCCCTTGAGTCTCGTGGAGCGCCTGAACCTCATCGCGCGCAAGGCGGCCGATCTCTTCGACGCCGACCGGGCTGTCGTCGGCCTCAAGCCGGAGGGCCAGAATCAACTCGTCATCCGGGCCGGTTATCGGCTCGGGGCGGGCGACCTCGGCCAGGTGGTGGAGCTGGGCGAGGGCGCTCTGGGGCTCGCCGCGGCCACGCGCGAGGGTGTCCTCGCCAACGACTACGCCTCCTGGCCGGGACGCATTCGCCGGGAATTGAACACGGAGCGCGTGGAGAAAGTCCGCGCGACCATCGCCTATCCGCTCTTCATCCGCGGCGAGATCATCGGCGCCCTCTCCGTCGCCTACTTCGGTGATCAGGACCGGCGCTTCGTGCCGGAGGACCTGGACCGCCTCGCCACTCTGGCCGCTCCTGCCGCCCTTGCCATCGAGCACAGCCGCCTCTTCGACGAGCTGGCCGCGCGCGTCCGTGAGCTGCAGGAAACACAGGCGCAGCTCGTGCAGGCGGGCAAGCTCTCCGCGGTGGGACAGCTCGTGTCCGGCGTCGCCCACGAGCTCAATAATCCGCTGTCCGTGGTCATCGGCTACGGGCAGCTCCTCAAGGGCAAGCCGCTGCCCCCTGAGCTCCGGGGTCCGATCGACCTCGTGGTGGCCCAGGGTGAGCGCATGGCCAAGATCGTCCAGGGTCTCCTCCTCTTCTCGCGCCAGCGCAAGCCGGAGCGCGCGCCCGTGGACGTGCCCGCCGTCATCGAGCAGACGGTGGCCCTTCGCACCACCCGCCTCCGGCTGTCCGGCATCCGGGTGGTGACGGAGTGCGCGCCCGACCTGCCCGCGGCCGAGGGCGATGTGAATCAGCTGCAGCAGGTGTTCCTGAACCTCCTCCTCAACGCCGAGCACGCCATCCTCGCCGTGGGCAAGGGCGACACCATTCGCATCCGCGCCTACGAGCGCGTGGAAAGCGACCGGCGCTGGGTCGTCGTCGAGTTCGAGGACAACGGCCCCGGCATTCCCTCCGAGGTCATGCCGCGCATCTTCGAGCCGTTCTTCACGACCAAGAAGGTGGGCGAGGGCACGGGGCTCGGCCTTTCCGTTTCGTACGGCATCGTCCAGCAGCACGGGGGCCGTCTCACGGGCGAGAGCCTGCCCGGGCGCACCGTCTTCACCGTGGAGCTGCCCACCACGGCCGCGGTCGAGGCGGCGGCCCCCGCCGCGCCGACGCTCCCTGCGGGTGTGTACGGCTTCGGGCGGCGCGCCCTCGTGGTGGACGACGAGCCCGGCATGGTGGAGCTGGTGACCACACTGCTCAAGGACACGGGGTGGCAGGTCGAGGTCGCGGCGACGGGACGCTCCGCCCTCGAGCGCGTGCGTTCGACGCGCTTCGATGTGGTGCTGTCGGACATTCGCATGCCCGACGGGAGCGGCGAGGACTTCTATCGCGCGGCGGTGCTCGATCAGCCCGGATTGGCCAAGCGCTTCGTGTTCATGACGGGGGATACGGCCAATCCGTCACCGTGGCAGTTCGTGGACGAGGTGCAGGCACCGGTACTCGAGAAGCCCTTCACCGCCGACAGCCTCTTCGCGGCCATCGAGCGGCTGAGCATCTTGACCGCCCGTACGGCCATCGAGTAAACAGAGAAGGTCATGACCAAAGCCGATCTCGTCACCGCCATGGCCAAGGCCTCCGGGGGCAGCAAGGTCTCGGCGGAGCGGGCGCTGGGGGCTTTCGTCGCCAACGTCTTCGATGCGCTGAAGAAGGGCCGGCGGGTCACCATCGGCGGCTTCGGCACGTTCATGGTCAGCAAGCGGGTCGCCCGCGACGGCCGCAACCCGCGCACGGGCAAGGTGATCCGGATTCCCGCCGCCCGGGTGCCTCGCTTCAAGCCCAGCCGCTCGCTCAAGTCCGCCATTCTCTAGACCATGCGGGGGCTGGCTGGTCTGCTGCTGGTGGGGGCGCTGCTCGGCGGCTGCGCGGGATGGTCGCAGACTCCCTACAATCCCCAGCAGGCCTGCGACATCGTGGGCGGTGTTCTCACCGCCGACGGACGTTGCCTCGCCGGGAACTTGTAGGCGGGAGGCCGGAGACCGCTCCTAGGCTTCGTGGAGGCGCATGAGCCGGAACGCCTCCGCCGCTTTCAGCCGCCGCTTGGCGCCCTGCTCCCGCGCCCACTCCGCGATCATGTCGGTGGGATCCCAGGGACCCATCTGCGTCTTGTGCTGCTTGAGCGCGGCGACCTTCACATCGAGCTGCTCCGAGATGTCGATGAAGGTGTCGGACTGGGCAGAGCCGTGGATGAACACCAGCGAGACCTTGTGGGGCTCGAGGCCCTCGGCGAGGAGCTCGGGGAAGATCAGGCGCGTCTCCGCGGAGGGAAAGACGGCGTCGAGGGCCACGTCGGAGGCGGCACGATGGTCGGGATGGTTCATGTACATGCTGCTGTAGAAGCGCATGGTCGGGTCCCCGCACACCACCGCGTCGGGCTTGTAGCGACGGATGATGCGCGTCAGCTCCCGGCGCAGATCGAGCGAAGGCTCCAGCATGCCGTCCTCGTAGCCGAGGAAGACCACCTCTGAGATGCCGAGGATACGGCAGGCCTCCCGCTGCTCTTCCTCGCGGATGGGCACCAGCGCTTCCCGCGTCATGTCGAGCGGCGTGTGGTCGTTCGAGCCTGCGCCCCCGCTGGTGATGCACACGGTGACGATCTCGCTTCCCGCACGCGCCCACTTGGCGAGCGTTCCGCCCACCGTGAACTCCTGATCATCCGGATGCGCGTGGATGCTCATCACCCGCTTGGGGGCGGGGGGTTCACGGCGGGCGGTCTTTGCCGGCTTGGCCCGCTCCGGTACGTCCGGGGCCGGCGACTCGGCCTCAGGATCCTGGACGGTCATGGACTCCAGCTCCCGATCCGCTTCCGAGGCTCAGGAGGCGGCGGCCAGACTGGCCAGCTTCGCCTGGACCTGCGCCTTCGGCACGGCGCCGATCACCTGATCCGCGACCTTGCCATTCTTGACAAACAAGATGGTGGGAATGGACCGGATGCCGTAGCGCGCCGCGAGGGCGGGCTGCTCGTCCACATTCACCTTGGCCAGCGTCACCCCGCCCTTCGAGGAGTGCGCCAGCTCTTCGAGCACGGGGGCGATGGCCCGGCAGGGACCGCACCACGCCGCCCAGAAGTCCACCATCCAGACACCTTCCGCGGCGGCCATCGCCTCATCGAACGTCTGCTCCGTCAGATGCACGACACCCATCTCGGAGCCGGGGGTTTCTTGCCTGGAGCTCATGTAAGTTCCTCCTGCCGTTGAGATGTGTCGGGTCGTGTAAAGGATGCGCACCGTCAAGGGCCCGGGGCGGTTCCCCCGGTCTTCTCGCCAGACTTCAAGAGCTGACCCCAGACCAGGGCCGGAGTGAGAGGGAGCACGGAGATGCCGGGCCCGCCATTTCCCAGCGCATCGCAGATGGCATTGGCAATCGCCGCCCCCAGGCCAGGATTACCGCACTCCCCGAGCCCGCGCAGGCCGAGCGGATTCGTGGTGGCCGCCACTTCGTGATAGAAGCCCTCGACGGGGGGCATGTCGGACGCATACGGCAGCGCGTAGTCCATGAGCGTGCCAGAGAGGAGTTGCCCGCCCGCGTCGTA
>DASYQB010000334.1:0-1790 GCA_036005985.1 Candidatus Methylomirabilota bacterium
CCTTCCCGCAGGCCCGTGTCTTCTTGGGAGCTTCTTCGAAGCAGAAAACCACGATCTCGTGGCGGGCTAGAGTGCCCCCGCGGGTTGCGACTCAGCGTGGTCTGCGGGGAGGAACCCCCCAACCCGCCCGGCGTGGAAAGCTGACCACTGGCCAGCTGCGCGGTGGGATTAATCGGTGGTGAGGAGCTACTGCCGACGTGGGCCCCCGCTGTGGCATCGGAGTAGAATGAACAGACATGCCTGAGACGGTAAGGGTTCGCTTTGCCCCCAGCCCCACCGGGTCCTTCCACGTGGGCAGCGCGCGCACCGCGCTGTTCAACTGGGCCTTCGCGCGCCGCCACAAGGGCGTGTTCATCCTCCGCATCGAGGACACGGACAGCTCGCGCTCCACCGACGCCAACATCGACCAGATCGTGGCCGCCATGCGCTGGCTCGGCCTCGACTGGGACGAGGGCCCGCCCACGCCCGGCTATCGCCAGACCGAGCGCTTCGAGATCTACCAGGCGCACGCGGAGCGGCTCGTCGCGGAGGGACGCGCGTACCGCTGCCGCTGCACGCCAGAGACCCTCGACGCCCTCCGCGAGATCGCCAAGTCCCGCAAGGAGCAGTTCCGGTATCCGGGCACGTGCCGCGACGCCAACGTGCCGGCGTCGGAGCCGCACGCCCTCCGGCTCAGGGTGCCTGCCGAGGGGCAGACGGTGGTCGAGGACGTCATCCTCGGCACGGTCACCTTCGACAATGGCACCCTGGACGACTGGATCCTCGTGCGAACGGACGGCACGCCCACCTACAACTTCTGCGTGGTGGTGGACGACGTGACGATGAAGATCACCCATGTGATCCGCGGCAACGACCACCTGAGCAATACGCCGAAGCAGATCGCCTGCTACGAGGCGCTGAGCTACGCCACGCCCATCTTCGCCCACATCCCCATGATCCTCGCCTCCGACCGGAGCAAGATGTCCAAGCGCCACGGCGCCACCACCGTCGAGGAGTTCCGCGACCAGGGCATCCTGCCGGAGGCTCTCGTCAACTATCTGGTCCGGCTCGGGTGGTCGCACGGCGATCAGGAGATCTTCTCGCCGGCGGAGATCGCCAAGCACTTCGATCTCGAGCACGTGGGCAAGGCCGGCGCGATCTTCGACCGGGAAAAGCTTCTCTGGCTCTCCCTCGAGTGGATCAAGGCCACGCCGCCCGAGCGCCTGGCCGCCTTGCTGCCGCCCTTCATTGAGTTGGCCGGATACACGGCGCCCGCCGACGCCTTGCGCCTCGCGCGGATCGCCGAGAGCCTCAAGGAGCGCTCGCACACGCTCGTGGAGATGGTCGAGCAGGCCAGCTTCTACTTCCGGCCGCCCGCGGCCTACGATCCGCAGGCCGTCGCCAAGTTCTGGGGACCCGAGGCGCCCGCCCGCTATGCCGCGCTGATCAAGCGCGTCGAGGCCCAGGAGGCCTTCGATACGGAGAGTCTCGAGGCGCTCTATCGAGGGCTGGCGGCCGAGATGGGCCTCAAGCTCGTCGACCTCGCTCAGCTCACCCGGATCGCTCTCACCGGCAAGACGGCGAGCCCGCCCATCTTCCAGGTGGCGGCCATCCTCGGCAAGCCCGAGACCATCGAGCGCCTGCGCTCGGCGCACAGGGCGGCATCGGCGGCGCGATGAGCCGGCTCCTCCTCGCGCGGCACGGCCAGTCGGTGTCGAATGCCGTGAGGCGCTTTCAGGGCGTCCAGGACGTTGCGCTGTCCGAACTGGGCGAGCGTCAGGCCGCCGCCCTCGGGCAGGCTCTCCGCCACC
>DASYQB010000335.1:0-11730 GCA_036005985.1 Candidatus Methylomirabilota bacterium
AGAGACCTCAAACGCATTTTGGTCTTCCTTACGTAGGACACGCGCTACAGGCCGCTCAAAAGGGCTCAGATGCGAGGCGGCGCCCGAAGGCCGCGGGCGAGGCGTACCCCTGGTACGTTGAGCCCGCGGCCGAGGGCGCCAACGAAGCAGATGGGCCCTTTTCAGCAGCCCGGTCAGCGGCCGGTTTACGGAGTGTCGGGGTCGATGCCGTGCTCCTTGAGCTTCTTCCTCAGCGTATTCCGGTTGATGCCCAGGAGCTGTGCCGCGCGCACCTGGTTGCTCTTGGTCTCGCGCATGACGGCGCGCAGGAGGGGCTTTTCCACGAGCCCCACCATCAGCCCGTGCAGATTGGCCGAGGCCTGGCCGCGCATGCCGCGCACGCACTCCACCATCTTCCGCTCGATGATCTCCTCGAGCGACGCGTCGGCCGTCACCCCCGCCGCCGCGGAAACGGGCCCGATGGGGAGGTGCTCGGGCAGGATCACCCCCGCCGAGGCCATGACCATGGCGCGCTGGATCCCGTTCTCGAGCTCGCGCACGTTGCCCGGCCACTCATAGCCCACGAGGCGATCCATGGTCTCGGGAGCGATGACGCGCTCCCCCAGCGACTCGGCGTACTTCGAGAGGAAATGCTCGACGAGGAGCGGGGTGTCGCCGCGGCGCTCCCGCAAGGCGGGAAGGGAGAGCGTCACCACGTTGAGGCGATAGAAGAGGTCCTCGCGGAACTTTCCCGACTTCATCATCCCTTCGAGGTCGCGGTGGGTCGCCGCGAGCACGCGGACATCCATGCGGATCAGCTCGTGGCCGCCCACGCGCTCGAAGGCCCGCTCCTGGAGCGCACGGAGCAGCTTCACCTGCAGCTCCGGCGGCATGTCGCCGATCTCGTCGAAGAAAACGGTGCCTCCGTACGCCAGCTCCAGCTTGCCGAGCCGCCGCTCCTTGGCGTCGGTGAACGCGCCCTTCTCGTGGCCGAACAGCTCGGATTCGAGAAGGGTGGCCGGGATGGCCGCCGCGGAGATGCCCACGAAGGGCCGCCCGGCCCGCCGGCTGTAATGATGGAGCGCGCGCGCGACCACTTCCTTGCCCGTGCCCGACTCTCCGCGAAGAAGCACGGAAACGTCGCTCGCGGCCACGCGCCCGATCGTCTTGTAGACCTCCTGCATGGTGGGGTGGCGTCCCACGAGCGCGCCGAACTCCCAGACCTCCCTGAGACCCGTCTTGAGCGCGGTGACTTCCTGGGAGAGACGGCGGGCGGTGAGAGCCCGCTCGGCGAGGAGGAGGGCTTCGTCGAGGTCGAACGGCTTGGCGAGATAGTCGTAGGCGCCCCGCTGCATCGCCTGAATGGCGGTCTCCACCGTGCCGTGCGCGGTCATGATCACCACCTGGGCATCGGGCCGCTTCTCGCGCACCTGGCCGAGCAGGGTGAGCCCATCGATGCCGGGCATCCGGATATCGAGGAGGATGAGATCGAAGGGCTGGCTCTCGGCCTCCCGCAGCGCGGCGGTGCCGTCCTTCACCGCGGTGACCTGGTAGCCGGCCCCCCGGAATCCCTTCTCGAGGACCCAGCGCAGGCTGTCTTCGTCGTCCGCGATGAGGATGCGGCCTTCCGCCATGCCGGCCATTTTACTCTCCGGGCCTCCGGCTTCGCTCAGTGCGCATCACTTGGTAATGGGCAGGAAGCAGGAAAACGCCGTGCCGTGCCCAGGCTCGCTCGTGACCTGCATGGCGCCCTTGTGCTCCTCCACGATGCGGTGACAGAGGGCGAGGCCCAGGCCGAGCCCGCGATCCTTGGTGGTGAAGAAGGGCGTGAAGAGCTTCTCGCGCGTGGCCGCGGGAATGCCCTCCCCCTCGTCGACCACCTGGATCTCGGCCATGGTCCGCTGGCCCTGCCCCAGGTCCACCTTGGCGAAGAGGGGATTCATGCTGAGGCGCGTGACCAGGGTGAGCTTGCCGCCCCTGGGCATGGCCTCGATGGCATTGCGCATGAGATTGTGGAAGACCTGCACGATGCGATCCTCGTCGGCCATGATGGGCGGCAGGCTGGGGTCGTAGCGGCGCACGAAGGACACCTGGTGCGCCGTCGCCATCTCTTCGAGGAGGAGGGCGACTCGCTCCAGGAGCTGGTGGACGTTGAGGGGCACCGCGCGCAGGGTGACGGGGCGGCTCAGGTCGAGGAGCATCTCGATGATGCCGTTGACCCGCGTCACTTCCTTGAGCAGTACGTTCGTGTACTCGCCCCAGCGTGCCTCGTCGCCCAGCTCGCGCTGGAGGAGCTGCACGGCGCCACGGATGGCCGAGAGCGGGTTGCGGATCTCGTGGGCGAGCCCCACCGCCATCTGGCCGGCCGCGGCCAGCGTCTCGCCGCGGCGGACCTCGGACTCGAGCTGATGCAGCCGCGTGATGTCGCGCACCACCGCCACCGCGGAGTCGATGGCCCCGCTCCGGCCCGCGAGGGGCGCGGTCACGATGCTCACGTGCACGGGGCGACCGTCCTGCCCCTCGATCACCGCCGAGGATTCGGAGCGGCTCTCGCCGGTGGCGAGGGTATCCGTGAGATGTCGCACGAGCGATGTATCAGGCGGGAACACTTCCTTGAGGGGCCGCCCGATCACCCGCCGCGCGGAGCGGCCCAGCAACTCTTCCGCCGCCGGATTCCACAACACCACCCGGATGTCCGCGTCCACCCCGACGAGCGCGTCAGGGAGTCCGGACACCAGGGCTTCGTAGTCCAGGCGCGGCATGCCCACTACGCGAGCGCCATGCCGGGATCGGCGTTCATGGTCAGGGACGCCCGCTCGCCCCCCTCGAGACGATCGTGGCCGGCGGCGGCGATCATGGCCGCATTGTCCGTGCAGAGCGCGCGCGACGGGATGAAGAGCTCCCAGCCTCGCTCGTCGCACTCCGCTTCGAGCCCCTGCCGAAGCGCCGTGTTCGCGGCCACGCCGCCCGTGAGCGCGAGCCGCCGTATCCCGAGGCGCTGCCCCGCCCGCAGGCTCTTGCGAACCAGCGTCTTGACCACGGTGGCCTGGAAGGACGCCGCCACGTCGGCCACGTGGGCCGTCGAGAGTGCGCCGGCCTTCCGGACGTGGAGCGACACCGCTGTCTTGATCCCGCTGAAGGAGAAGTCCGGCGCGCCATCGCTCATGCTCGCGGTGGGAAACCGGATGGCCGCCGAGTTGCCGCCCTGGGCTGCCAACTCGATGGCGGGTCCGCCCGGATAGCCGAGGCCGAGAAGCTTGGCGACCTTGTCGAAGGCTTCACCCGCGGCGTCGTCTCGAGTCTGGCCCACCCTCACGTAGCGCCGGGGCGTCTCGGCTGCATAAAGCGCGGTGTGCCCGCCCGACACCACGAGAGCGAGGAAGGGATGCTCGGGCGCGCGCTCCTCGAGGAAGGCGGCATAGATGTGGCCCTCGAGGTGGTTCACTCCGACGAGAGGCGTGCCGTGGGCCCAGCTCAGAGCCTTGGCGGCGGAGCAGCCCACGAGCAGCGAGCCGACGAGACCCGGCCCCTGAGTCACCGCGATCCCGTCGAGATCGGAGAGTCCCATGCCGGCCTCGCCGAGAGCGCGGCGGATCACGGGCACGATCACCTCGAGATGACGACGTGACGCGAGCTCGGGCACCACTCCGCCGTAGGGAGCGTGGACATCGTCCTGCGAGGCGACCACGCTCGAGAGGATCTTGCGCCCGCCGTCGAGCACGGCGGCCGCCGTCTCGTCGCACGAGGTCTCGATGCCGAGCACGATCACGGGCGAGCCTCCGTCATGCCCATCACCGCGCGAGCTGAGACACGGGCACGAGCCGCATGCCGCGGGCTTCCCAGCGCGGCACGTATTCGCGCAGGAGCCGCGCGGTGAGCGGGTGGCCGTGGGCGATCACGATGACTTCGCCGCGGCTCTCCGCCCACCACGCCACCTCGTCCCATCGCACCCGGTCACCCGCTTCGCCCGAGTCATGATCCACGATGACCTGCCGTCGCCCGGCACGGAGACCCTGGGCCTTGGCCTCGTCATAGGCCACGGAGAGATTGCTCGTGAGGCCGTCCACGAGGAAGAGCCGGCGCCCCGCCATCACCTCGAGCACGCTGCGCATGCGCGGCCGATCCTCGGTCATGCGCGAGCCCATGTGATTGGTCACGCCCACTGCGCCGGGCACGCTGGCGAGGTGGGCGCCCATCTGCGCCTGGATCTCCCGCGGGCTCATGGCCATAAGGAGTGCACCCGGTCCGGGATCCACCTCGGGAAATCGATACGGCTCCATGGGGAGGTCGAGGAGAACCTCCATCCCCGCCTGCGCCGCCTCGCGGGCCGTCCACTCGGACAATGGCAGACCCGGAAGCACCGCGACGGTCAGAGGGCGGCGAATGTCACGGAGCACGTCGAAGACGTCGCGCCGACTGCCCAGGTCGTCGACGATGATGGCGACGCGCGGCGCCCCTGCCAGGCCCGGCGGCGCCGGTAAGGAGGAGATGGGCGCGGCCACCTCCCGCGGCCTCGGCGGCACCGGGGCGCTCGCCGCGGGAGGTGGCGACGCGCGCCAGGGCAGGCCGAAGAGACTCGCCTCGCCGCGTCGCGCCTGCCACTGATCTAGCCCCACCACGGCGACCAGCAGTACCGTGATGAGCCCGGCGAGAGCCGTCCAGACTCGCGCCGGCATGCCGCCCGATCAGCGCGCCGAGGCCTGCGGCGGCGCGCCAGCCGGACGGGTGGTCTTGTCCATGATCTTCATGGCCTTGAGCAGGTCCAGCGCCCGCTGCAGCTGCGTGTCCTTCTTGAGCTGATCGTTCAGCCTAGCCTGCTCGTCGAGCGGCGGCGTGGGCACCGCCTCGCCCGGCTGGGTCGCCGGTGGCTTGGGCGCCTCGACGATGATGTCCGGCGTGATGCCCTTGCCGTGGATGGAGCGGCCCTTCGGCGTGTAGTACTTCGCGGTGGTGAGACGCAGGCCCGAGCCGTCCGACAGCGGAATGATCGTCTGCACCGAGCCCTTGCCGAAGCTCTGGGTGCCCAGCACGATGGCGCGTCCCCAGTCCTGGAGGGCGCCCGCCACGATCTCGGACGCCGACGCGCTGCCCTGGTTGACGAGGACCACGATGGGGAAGTCGGCGTAGGTATGCTTGCCGCTCGCCTGGAAGCGCATGTTCTGGTTCCGCACGCGCCCCTCGGTGTAGACGACGAGCTTCCCCGGCTCGAGGAACTTCTCCGCGACCTCCACGGACGAGGTGAGGAGACCGCCCGGATTGTTGCGCAGGTCGAGCACGAGCCCCTGGATGGGCTTGGCCTTGTTGTACTTCTCCAGCGCCGTCTCGATGTCGTTGCCCGTCTGCTCCTGGAACTGGCGCAGGCGGATGTACTCGATGCCGGGCTCGAGCTCGCCGCTCTTCACGGACTGGACGCGGATCTGCTCGCGCGTGATGGTGAAGTCCTTCGGCTCTGTCCATCCCTCGCGGATGACCGCGATGACGATCTTGCTCCCCGGCTTGCCGCGCATCTTCTTGACCGCGTCGGCAAGCTGCATGTCCTTGGTCGAGATGCCCTCGATCTTCACGATGCGGTCACCCGGCTGGATGCCCGCCCGGTAGGCCGGCGTCCCCTCGATGGGGGTGACCACGGTCAGGATGTCGTCGCGGAGCGTGATCTCGATGCCGAGTCCCCCGAAACTGCCCGACGTCTCGACCTGCATCTCGCGGTACATCTCGGGGTCGAGGAAGGACGAGTGGGCATCGAGTCCGCGGAGGGTGCCCTTGATGGCGCTGTAGATCAGCTCCTTCGGCGGCATCTCGTCGACGTACTGGGTCTGGATGATGGACAGCACCTCGGTGAAGAGGCGCAGATTCTCATAGGTTCCGGCCTGATCATTGCTCTTGCTGTTGACTGCGCCACCGAGCGACAGGGTGAGCAGGAGCAAGACTGCCGCAACCATCCCCGCCTTCTTCACGTTTCGGAACGAGCCCATCGAGTTCTCTCCTGTCCCCTAACCTCGTGGTCTGAGCCATTGGGCGGGGTCCTGGGGCTTGCCCTGGTAGCGCACCTCGAAGTAGAGGCGCGGCCCCTGCAGCGAGCCCGTGTCCCCGACCGTACCGATCACTTGTCCCTGCTTGACGTCATCGCCTTCGGCCACTTTGATGTCGGCCACGTGAGCATACAGCGTGTAGTACTCGCTTCCGTGATCCACGATGATCAGATTCCCGTAGCCCCGGAACCATCCCGTATACAGCACGTGCCCGGGAAACACGGCGTGGACGTTCGAGCCCTCGCCGGCGTCGATATCTATCCCGTTCCGGAACGTCTTCGTTCCGAAGCGCGGATTCACGCGTGTGCCGTACTCCTCGACCACGCGCCCTTCGGCGGGCCACCCCAGCCGGCCGCGCATCGCTCCCAAGCCCACGCCCGGCGGCGGGCTCTCCCCGGGCGCGACCTTCGGCGGCTTCGAAGTGGGCGGGGGAACTTTTGCTACCCGTCGCCTCTCCTGGAGGTCCCGAACGAATGCCTCGAGGCGCCGCGTGGCGTCGCTCAGCTCGCCGACCATGCGGTCGTGGTAGACCCGCTCGTCCTTGACTCGAGCCAGGATCGCCCGCCGCTTGGCCGCCTCTCGATCGGCCTCGGCCCGCTCGCCTTCGGCCTCGACCCTGAGGGCTGACAGCTCCTTGCGCCGGGCCTCCAGCCTGTCTTTCCGGTCTGCTAATCCCTCAGACGTAACACGATACTCTCGAATCATTCGGGCGTCCACCGTGGCGAGGGTGGCCAGATGGCGCAGTCGAACAGCCTGGGCAATGGGGTCGTCACCCGACAGGAGCACGGGCAGGGCGCCGCCCTGGACCTGCAGTCGGTACATAGTCCGCAGGCGCTGGGCGAGGGCGTCCTCCTGGCCCGAGCGCTGGCCCTCGAGACGGACGATGTCGCGCTGCAGCTCGCTCATCTCCGCCTGGGAGCGCTGGATCCTCCCGTCGAGGATGGCCACCTGCTTGCGCTTCTCGCCGAGCCGCCGGTCGATGGCCTCGAGCTCGGAGAGGAGCCCCGCCTCGCGCTTTCGCGCGTCCGCGGCCTTGGCCCGTTCTTCCTTGAGCCGCTTCTGCGTCTGCTGGAGCGCGTGCTCCTTGTCGCCGAGGTCGGCGCTGTCCTTCTTTTGCTGCGCCGCCGCGGGCAGAGTGGCGGCGAGGACGAGGAGGGAGGCGAGGGCGACTCGAAGCATCCGGCTCACGCCACCACCCGCCCCCGGGCGAGGAGACCGCCGAGGCCACCCAGCACAGCGCCTCCCGCGATGAGCAACAGGATCTGAGGCACCGAAAGGAACACCGCCCGGGCCAGCCCCAGGGTGAGCTGAAGCAGCGGCTCGAGCCTCGGTGCGCCCACCGCATAGGCCGCCTCGAGCAAGGCGAGGGCGACCACGGCGCCGAGGAGACCCTGGACCATGCCCTGGAGGAGCTGGGGCAGACGGACCACTGCCTCGCTCGCCCCGACCAGCCGCATGATCTCCGTCTCGGCACGGCGGACGTGGAGCACGAGGGTGGTGGCGGTGGTCACGGTAAGGATGGCGGCGAGGGCGAGCACGGCTCCCACGGCGAGACCCACGACCTGAAAGAGCCGCTGCCAGCGGGCGAGGCCTTCCACCCATTCCGCGCCGCCTTGCACTTCCTCCGACTCGGGCAGCGCCGCGAGCTTCGCGGCAAGGGCCCGCGTCGCCTCGGGAGTGGTCGCGCCCTCGGCGGGCGTCACCTCGAGCGAGGCGGGGAGCGGATTGCGTGGCAGGTGATCGACCACGCCTCCCTGGGCTCCCAGAGACTGTCGCAGCGCGCTCAACGCCTCCGCTTTCCCGACGTAGCGCACCCGCTGGACGCCCTCCAGGTCCTCCACGCGACGGGTGAGATCGGTGAGGGCGGCCGGCGTCGGCTCGTCCTTGAGGAAGACGACCACCTTCACGCGATCACGCCACTGTCCCACGGCGCGTCCAAGGTTCAACGAGAGGAGCCAGAACCCGCCGAGCGCGGTCAGCGACAGCGTGATGAGGAGGATGGCGCTGATGCCCACGCGGCCGGCCCGGCGAAGGTCCACGAACGCCTCGCTCACGATGAAGCTCAGCATGGACGGCTATCAGCGACCCAGCTCATCCTTCGTCCTTGATGAGGACGCCGGCTTCGAGGCGGAGGGTGCGCCGCTTGAGCTGCGTGGCGAGCCGAAATTGATGCGTGGCGAAGAGCACGGTGGTGCCCCGGCTCCAGATATCCTTGATGAGCTCGAGGATCTCGCTCGCCATCTCCTCGTCGAGATTGCCGGTGGGCTCGTCGGCGAGGAGGAGGGCGGGAGACTTCACGATGGCGCGGGCGAGGGCAGCCCGCTGGGCTTCTCCCTGGGAGAGCTGGGCGGGATAGGCCTGGGCGCGCGACGACAGCCCCACCGCCTTCAGCGCCTGAAAGGCCTTGGGCGTGATCTCGCGGCGGGGGGTGCCGAGGACGCGCAGGACGAAGGCGATGTTCTCGAATACCGTGCGGCCGGAGAGGAGCTTGGCGTCCTGGAAGACGATACCGAGCGAGCGCCGGAGGAGCGGGACTTCGGAGCGCCGGAGGCCGGTGACGTTGAAGCCGGCGACCTCGATCTCGCCGTCCGAGGCCTGCTCGTCCGCATAGAGGAGGCGCAGAAGGGTGGTCTTGCCCGCCCCGCTCGCCCCGGAAAGCACCACGAACTCGCCCTTGTCGACGGTGAACGAGACATCGCTGAGGGCGGGCAGCTTCATCGGCCCGCCTTGGAAGAGCTTACAGACGTGGTGGAGCCGTATCATGAGGCCCCACTATTCTATCCAAGCCTTCAGACTTTCGGTAGTTTCTCCATCAGGAGCGAGTTCACCACGGAGGGGCTGGCCTTGCCCGAAGTCGACTTCATCACCTGCCCCACGAGGAAGCCCAGCGCGGCCTTTTTACCTGCCTTGTAGTCCTCGACGACCTTGGCGTGCTCGGCGAGCACCCGGTCGACCACCGTGGCCAGCTCCCCCACATCGGCTACCTGGGTCAAGCCATCGCGGGAGACGATGGCGCGCGCGCTTTCCCTAGCCACGAGCATCTTCTCGAACACGTCCTTGGCGATCCGGCCGCTGATCGTGCCGTCCTCGATCAGGGCAATGAGCCCCGCCAAGTCGGCGGGCTTGATGGGACACGCGGCAATGGCCTTCTCATCGTCGGGGGGCACCACGCGCAGGATCTCGTTGAGCACCCAGTTCGCCACGGTCTTCGGATGGGCGGAGCCCTTGGCCGCCGCCTCGAAGTAGCCGGCGAGCTCCTTGCTCTGCGTCAGCACCTCCGCGTCGTAGGCGCCGAGGGCGTAGTCCTTCATGAAGCGCGCGCGCTTCGCCGCGGGCAGCTCTGCGAGCGTCGCCCGCACCGCCTCGATCCACGCGGGGGCCAGATCCAGTGGTGGGAGGTCCGGCTCCGGGAAGTACCGGTAGTCGTGGGCGAACTCCTTGGAGCGCATGGACACGGTGTGGGCACGGTCGGGATCCCACAGCCGCGTCTCCTGCACGATGCGCTCCCCCGTGTCGAGGGCGCGGGCCTGGCGCTTGATCTCGTACTCGAGGGCGTGCTGGACGTTGCGGAAGGAGTTCATGTTCTTGATCTCGACCTTGGTGCCGTACTCCTTCGCCCCGGGACGGCGCAACGAGATGTTCGCGTCGCAGCGCAGCGAGCCTTCTTCCATGTTGCCGTCGCAGACGTCCAGGTAGACCACGATGGCCCGGAGCGCCTTGAGATACGCGGCCGCCTCCTCGGGGGAGCGCATGTCGGGCATGGAGACGATCTCCATGAGGGGCACGCCCGCCCGGTTGTAGTCGACCTGGCTCGACTGTGCAGTCTCCAGGCTCCCCTCGTGCACGAGCTTGCCCACGTCTTCCTCGAGGTGGAGGCGCTGGATGCCGATCCGCCGCGAGGCCCCCGCCGCCTCGATGTCGAGATAGCCGTGCTCGGCCAGCGGCTCTTCGTACTGGCTGATCTGGTAGTTCTTGGGCATGTCGGGGTAGTAGTAGTGCTTCCGCGCGAAGCGATTGTCGGCATTCACCGTGCAATTGATGGCGAGCGCGGTCTTGATCCCGAACTCCACCGCCCGCCGATTGATGACGGGCAGCGTTCCCGGCATGCCCTGGCATACGGGGCAGGTCTGGGTATTGGGCGCCGCGCCGAACGCGGTGGAGCAGCCGCAGAACATCTTGGTGCGCGTGCGAAGCTGCGCGTGGACCTCGAGCCCGATGACCACCTCGTAGGCGTCGCTCATGCCACCAGCTCCGGCTTCCGTTCTCCCCACCGCGTCGCCCCCTCGTAGGCCTTGGCCGTGCGCAGCAGCGTGGCCTCGTCGAAAGCCTTGCCGATGAGCTGAAGGCCGATGGGCAGTCCGCTGCGGGTGAATCCCCCGAGCACGGACAGGCCGGGCAGCCCGGCGAGGTTGACGGGAATGGTGAAGACGTCGTTGAGGTACATCTGGAGCGGGTCGGCCCGCTCTCCCATGGGGAAGGCCACGCTGGGCGTGGTGGGGGCCACGATCACGTCGACCAGCTCGAAGGCGCGCTGGAAGTCGCGCAGCACGAGCGTGCGCACCCTCTGGGCCTTGCCGTAGTAGGCGTCGTAGTAGCCGGCGGACAGCGCATAGGTGCCGAGCATCACCCGCCGCTTCACCTCGGCGCCGAAGCCCGCCCCGCGCGTGCGGGAATACATGTCGATGAGGTCGCGGGCGCCCGGCACGCGCAGGCCGTACTTGACGCCGTCGTAGCGCGCGAGGTTGGAGGAGGCTTCCGCGGGCGCGATCA
Source organism: Candidatus Methylomirabilota bacterium (assembly GCA_036005985.1). Lineage (GTDB taxonomy): Bacteria > Methylomirabilota > Methylomirabilia > Rokubacteriales > CSP1-6 > AR37. Next base: position 10,779 of record DASYQB010000335.1, read on the forward strand.
CGTAGTAGGCGGCGAGGCCGTATTCGGTGTGGGGCAGCGAGACACGCTGGGTCTTCGCCCCGAGCTCCTCGAGGGTGGCGATGGCCGCCCGCACCGCCGCTTCCACCTCGGGATCGAGTCCTTCGATGAAATACTCGTCGGGAATGCCCACCTTCAGGCCCTTCACTCCGAGGGAAAGGGCGGCTGCGTAGTCGGGCACGGGCTCGGGGGCGGAGGTGGAGTCCATCGGATCGTGTCCCGCGATGGTCTGGAGCATGAGCGCGGTATCCGCCACGTCCTTCCCGAACGGTCCGACCTGGTCGAGTGACGAGGCAAAGGCGATGAGACCGAAGCGTGACACGCGGCCATAGGTCGGCTTCAGGCCGACCGTACCGCAGAAAGCCGCGGGCTGGCGGATGGAGCCGCCGGTGTCGGTGCCGAGGGTGGCCGCGGCGAGATCGGCGGCCACCGCGGCCGCAGATCCGCCCGAGGATCCACCGGGCACCCGGGAGAGGTCCCAGGGATTGCGCGTGGTGAAGAACGCCGAGTTCTCCGTGGACGAGCCCATGGCGAACTCGTCCATGTTGAGCTTTCCCAGGAGCACCGCGCCCGCCGCGCGGAGCTTCGAGACGACGGTGGCATCGTAGGGCGGGATGAAGCCCTTGAGGATCTTCGAGCCGCAGGTCGTCTCCACGCCTCGTGTGCAGAACACGTCCTTGAGGGCGAGGGGAATGCCGTCGAGGCGCCCGAGCGGCTTCTTGGCCGCGAATCGCGCATCCGACTCCGCCGCCTGCCCGAGCGCGGCCTCCGAGGTCCGCGTCAGGTACGCCTTGACCTGGGGATCGAAGGAGGTGATGCGGTCGAGGTACGCGCGGGCGGCCTGCGACGGCGTGGCCTCTCCGCTCCGGAAGTGGGCGCCCAGCTCGTGGATGGTGAGGCGGGTGAGCATGGCTACGACGGCTCGGGCGACTCT
>DASYQB010000336.1:0-7037 GCA_036005985.1 Candidatus Methylomirabilota bacterium
GGAGCGCTGCGTACGGGCATTCCTCCCTCCGGTCCCATGGACCGCGAGGCCTTTCTCCTCGCCAATCGGCTCGTGGGGAATGCCGACGACGCGGCGGCCCTCGAGTGCACGCTGATCGGCCCTCGCCTCGAGCTGGCAGACGCGCGGTGGGTGGCGGTAACGGGCGCCGCCATGCCCGTCACCCTCAATGGCGCCCCCGTGCCCCGCTGGGCCGCCTTCGAGGTGAAGCCGGGCGACGTGCTGCGTCTCGGTCCCGCGGCCTCCGGGGTCCGCGCCTACGTCGCGGTGTCCGGCGGCATCGACACGCCGCCCGTGCTCGGATCGCGCTCGACCTATCTCCGGGGGCAGCTCGGCGGCCACGAGGGGCGGGCCCTCCGGAAGAGCGACGTGCTGCCGCTGGGGACGCCCTCCGGAGGCGCCCCCGCGGAAGTGCTCGACCGGTTCATCCCCGACTATACGCAGGCCCCCACCGTGCGTGTGGTGCTGGGACCCCAGGACGACCGCTTCACCGAGCGCGGCGTCAGCGCTCTCTTCGAGGCCCCCTACGAGATGACGCCGCAGAGTGACCGGATGGGAGCCCGCCTGCGCGGCGCGCGCATCGAGCACACCCATGGGCACGACATCATCTCCGACGGGGTGGCCCTGGGCGGGCTCCAGGTGGTGGGTGACGGCCAGCCCATCGTGCTCCTCGCCGACCGGCAATCCACTGGTGGCTACACGAAGATCGGCACGGTATGCTCGTTCGATATCGGGCGGGTGTGCCAGGTGAAGCCGGGCCAGCGTCTGTCGTTCACGCGGGTGACGGTGGCCCAAGCTCACGAGCTCCTGCGCGGTCACCGCGTCGGGCTCGACCATGCTATTCACTGGGAGGAGACGCCATGACCATCGAGACTCTCGTCAACGACTACAAGGCCAAGACCAGCCGCTCGCGCCAGATGTACGAGGAGGCGCTCCAGGTGATGCCGGGTGGCAATAGCCGGACGACCACTTTCTTCGATCCCTACCCCTTCTACATCACGCGCGGCGCGGGCGCGCGCATCTGGGACGCCGACGGCACCGAGCGTCTCGACTTCAACGGCAACTACACGAGCCTGATCCTCGGCCACGCCCACGCCTCGGTGGTCGAGGCGGTCACCGAGCAGGCCACGCGCGGCATGTCCTTCCCCGGGCCGAGCGAGCACGAGGTCAAGCTCGCGGAGAGCCTGACCAAGCGCGTCCCCAGCATGGAGGCGGTGCGCTTCGTGAACTCGGGCACCGAGGCGACCATGAACGCGGTGCGGGCGGCCCGGGCCTTCACCGGTCGGAGCAAGATCGCCAAGTTCGAGGGCGCCTATCACGGCACGCACGACGGGGTGCTGGTGAGCGTCTCCCCCGATCCCGCGAAGTCGGGATCGCGCAAGCGCCCCAAGCCCGTGGCCTACTCCGCGGGAGTGCCCGACACCGTGCTCAAGCACACGGTGGTCCTGCCGTGGAACGATGCCGAGGCCTGCGCGAAGATTCTCGAGAGGCAGGGGAAAGACATCGCCGCCCTCATCGTGGACCCGCTCATGGCCAATGCCGGGCTCCTCGTGCCCCAGCTGGGATTCCTCGAACGCCTGCGCGAGGTCACGGACCGCATGGGCATCGTGCTCATCTTCGACGAGGTGATCTCGTTCCGCGTCTCCGAGGGAGGCGCGCAGCAGCGCTTCGGCATCCGTCCCGATCTGACCACGCTGGGGAAGATCATCGGGGGCGGGCTCGCCGTGGGCGCTTTCGGAGGGCGCGCCGAGGTGATGAATGCCTACGACCCGCGCGGAGGGAAGGGGAAGATCAGCCACGGCGGCACCTTCAATGCCAATCCGGTGACCATGGCGGGCGGCGTGGCCACCATGAAAGAGCTGACCCCCGAGGCCTATGCGCGGCTGGACGCGCTCGGCGATCGTCTCCGTGCCGGCGTCGGGCGCGTGCTCGCCAAGAGCAAGCAGCCGGCGCAGGTGACGGGCCTCGGCTCGCTCTTCTGGATCCACTGGACCAAGAAGCGGCTGAGCGACTATCGCTCGAGCCGGCCCATCGAGGCGGAGCGCCCGCTGCGCACCTTCCTCGGCCTGCTGAACGACGGCGTGCTCCTGACCCAGCGGGGCCTTGGCTGCTGCTCGCTGGCCATGACCGACGCCGACGTGGACCGCTTTGTCGAGACCTTCGGCCGGGTGGTCGCCAAGGACAGCTAGAAACGCTTCGGCCCCGGCGATGGGCGACCGCATAATGGAGGACAAGGGGGATTCGCCATGAGCAGATCGCATCGCTTCCTTGCCACGACCACGGCTGTCCTGTTCGCCGCGGCGATCTCGGGATGCTCCTCGTCCGAGCCGCCCAAGCCGAACGTGTACGTCTATCCCGCCCAGGGCCAGACTCCGCAGCAGCAGGCGCAGGACACGAGCGAATGCCAGACGTGGGCGCAGCAGCAATCAGGCTACAGCCCCGGAACAGACACCGCCAAGGGCGTGGGCGTGGGAGCCGCGCTGGGCGCCTTGGGAGGCGCGGCACTGGGCGCGGCCGTGGGCGCCGCCGCCGGCTCTCCGGGCACGGGTGCGGCCATCGGCGCGGCGGCGGGCGGCGTGGGCGGAGCAACCTACGGTGGCGTGAGCCAGTCGGGCAAGGGAGAGAGCGGCTACAATCAGGCCTACAGCGCCTGCATGGGCGGCAAGGGCTACACCACCGGCAAGTAACAGTCGCCGCTCCACTTCTCGTTGCAGCACGGGGGCCCATCTATTAGGATGATGGCGCTCCCATGACGGACACCTCGACTTCGCTCAAGCGCACCCCCCTGCACGCAGTCCATGTCGCGGCCGGCGCGAAGATGGTTCCCTTCGGCGGCTGGGACATGCCCGTGCAGTACACCAGCATCATCGAGGAGCACCGCTGCGTTCGCTCGAACGTCGGGCTCTTCGACATCAGTCACATGGGCGAGTTCGAGGTTCGCGGCCCGGGGGCGCTCGCCGCGGTGCAGGGACTGACCACCAACGACGCGTCCACCCTCGCCCTCGGCCAGGTCCAGTACTCCCTCCTCTGCTATCCCCACGGTGGGATCGTGGACGACCTGACCCTCTACCGGCTGGCCGACGATCACTACATGCTGACCGTCAATGCCTCCAATATCGACAAGGACTGGGCCTGGGTCACCGAGGGAGGACGCGGCGGCAACTGGACGAATGTGAGCGAGGCCACCGCCCTCCTCGCCGTGCAGGGACCCAAGGCCGAAGGCCTGGTGCAACGGCTGGCCGATCAGGACGTGACGCGTGTGCCCTACTATCACTTCGCCCACGGCACGGTGGCGGGCTCTCCCTGCCTCATCTCGCGCACCGGCTACACGGGCGAAGACGGGTTCGAGCTGTACGTGCCCGCCGAGCGCAGCACGGCTCTCTGGCACGCCCTGATGGACGCGGGCAAGGGAGACGGCATCCAGCCCATCGGACTGGGGGCCCGCGACACGCTGAGGCTCGAGATGAAGTTCGCCCTCTACGGCAACGACATCGACGACGCGAGCAATCCCCTCGAGGCGGGCCTCGGCTGGGTGGTCAAGCCCGCCAAGGGCGAGTTCATGGGGCGCGCGGCCATCGAGGCGATGCGCGCGGCTGGGGTCAAGCGCAAGCTCGTGGGTTTCGAGATGGCGGAGCGCGCGGTGGCGCGCCACGGCTATCGCATGCTCAGGGATGGACAGGCCGAGGGCGTGGTCACCTCCGGCTCCTTCTCGCCGAGCCTCGAGCGCTGCATCGGCATGGGATACGTGAGAGCCGAGCTGGCCACCGTCGGCACCGAGCTGGATGTGGACATACGCGGCACGGCCCATCCGGCCCGCGTCGCCAAGACGCCCTTTGTTCCTTCACACGCTAAGAAGACCTAGGAGAGCATGATGGCGAACGTTCCGGCGGACCTCCGCTACACCAAGGAGCACGAGTGGGCGAAGCTCGAGGGAGACAAGGCGCGCGTGGGCATCACCGCCTTCGCCCAGGAGCAGCTGGGCGACGTGGTCTTCGTGGAGCTGCCCAAGGTCGGCACCAAGGTCACGGCCATGAAGACCTTCGGCGTGGTCGAATCGGTCAAGGCCGTCTCCGATCTCTTCGCGCCCCTCAGCGGCGAGGTGGTGGAGACGAACACCGAGCTGACCAAGAAGCCCGAGACGGTCAACAGCGATCCGTACGGCAACGGCTGGATGATCGTCATCAAGCTCGCCAATCCGAAGGAGTTCGACGGCCTCATGTCGGCCGCCGACTACGAGAAGCTCACCGCCGCGGCCGGACACTAGGGCCATGCGGTACATCTCGAATACGCCGGCCCAGCAGCGCGAGATGCTGGCGACGATCGGCGTGGGGTCCATCGAGGACCTGCTCTCGCGGATCCCCACCAAGGCACGACTCTCGCGTCCGCTCAACGTGCCCGCGGCCATGGCGGAGAGCGATCTCGTCCGCCACCTGCGCCGGATGGCCGCGGGCAACGCCAACGCCGACGACTTCGCGTGCTTCCTCGGGGCGGGTTCCTACGACCACACCGTGCCCAGCCCGATCAATCACCTGATCTCGCGCGGAGAGTTCTTCACCGCCTACACGCCGTATCAGCCCGAGGCGAGCCAGGGGACCCTGCGCTCCATCTTCGAGTACCAGACGATGATGGCGGAGCTGACGGGCATGGACGTGGCGAACGCCTCGATGTACGACGGCGCCTCCTCGCTCGCCGAGGCGGTGCTCATGGCCCACGCGGTGACGGAGCGGAGCACCACCGTGCTCTCCAAGGGCGTCAATCCCCTCTACCGGCAGGTGGTCGAGACGTATTGCGAGGGGCAGGGGCTGCGCCTCAAGTCGGCGCCGTTGGGTGACGGATCGACGGACCTCGATGCGGTCCGCAAGGCCGTCACCGCCCACACCGCAGCCCTGGTCATCCAGTATCCGAACTTCTTCGGCTGTCTCGAGGACATCAAGGCGGCCGCGGAGATCGCGCACGCGGCGGGCGCCTTGCTGATCGTGGTGGCGGACCCGGTGAACCTGGGCCTCCTTACCCCGCCCGGCGCCCTCGGCGCCGACATCGTGGTGGGCGAAGGACAAGGCCTCGGCGTTCCCATGACGTTCGGGGGACCGAATCTGGGCGTGTTCGCGGCCAGGCAGGAGCTTGTCCGGCGCATGCCCGGCCGCCTCGTGGGCGCCACCGTAGATCTCGACGGCAAGCGCGGCTTCGTGCTCACCCTCCAGACGCGCGAGCAGCACATTCGCCGCGAGAAGGCGACCTCCAATATCTGCACCAACGTGGCCCTGTGCGCCCTCATGGCCACCATTCACGTGGCCATCATGGGCAAGGTCGGCCTGCGCAAGGTCGGCGAGCTGTCGACGGCCAAGGCTCACTACGCCGCGGAAGCGTTCGCCAAGATTCCCGGGGTGAAGCTCAAGTTCAGCGCGCCCTTCTTCAAGGAGTTCACCCTCGAGCTGCCCAAGTCGCCGGAGCGCGTGGCCAAGCGCCTGCTCAAGGACAAGATCCTCGCTGGCGTTCCCCTCAAGGTCCTCGATCGAGCCTACAAGGACTGTCTCCTCGTGGCCGTGACCGAGAAGCGCACGCGAGAAGAGATCGACGCGTATGCGGCCGCGCTGGCCGCCGCGGTGGCCTGAGGCGACCATGCCCATCACCAAGCCCGCCTACGACAAGCTGATCTTCGAGCTGTCCCGGGCCGACCGCCACGCCTACTCGCTTCCCGAGTGCGACGTGCCGGTGGCCGATCCCGCGCAGCTCCTGCCGAAGCATCTCCTGCGCGAGACACCCGCCGAGCTGCCCGAGGTCTCCGAAGTGGATGTGATCCGCCACTACTCGCGGCTCAGCCAGATGAACTATGGAGTGGACACGCATTTCTACCCCCTCGGCTCCTGCACCATGAAGTACAACCCGAAGATCAACGAAGACATGGCGCGGCTGCCCGGCTTCGCCCGCCTCCATCCCATGACGCCGGAAGGCGCCTCCCAGGGCGCGCTCCAGCTCATGTACGAGCTCGCGCAGGATCTCGCCGAGGTGTCGGGCATGGACCACGTCTCGCTCCAGCCCGCCGCGGGCGCCCAGGGGGAGCTGGCGGGCGTGCTCATGATCCGCGCCTATCATCTCGCGCGGGGCGAGCGGCGCACCAAGGTGCTCATCCCCGACTCCGCGCACGGGACGAATCCCGCCTCCACGGCCCTTGCCGGCTTCTCCGTGGTCGAGCTCAAGAGCGAGGCCAACGGCGACGTCGACCTCCTCGATCTGGAGCAGCACCTCGGCGACGACGTGGCGGCCTTCATGATCACCCAGCCCAACACCCTCGGGCTCTTCGAGTCGAAGATTCACCAGATCACCGAGATGTGCCACGCCAAGGGCGTGCAGGTCTACATGGACGGCGCGAACTTCAACGCCATTCTCGGCATCACGCGTCCCGGTGACCTGGGCTTCGACGTCTGCCACTTCAACCTGCACAAGACCTTCACCACGCCCCACGGCGGCGGCGGACCCGGGGCGGGACCCGTGGGGATCAAGGAGCACCTGGCGCCCTTTCTTCCCACGCCGGTCGTGGTCAAGGACGGCGACGAGTATGCGCTCGACTGGAACCGGCCCCAGTCCATCGGCAAGCTCCAGGCCTTCTGGGGCAATTTCGGCATGCTCGTGCGGGCGTGGACCTATATCCGCACCATGGGCCCCGACGGCTTGCGCGCGGTGTCGGACAATGCCGTGCTCAACGCCAACTACATCCTGCGGCGGCTCGAGGATCACTACGACCGCTCGGCGCCGGGGCCCTGCATGCATGAGTGCGTGCTTTCGGCGCGGCGGCAGAAAAAGCTCGGCGTCACCGCCATGGACATCGCCAAGCGGCTCCTCGATCTGGGCTTCTACGCGCCCTCGACGTACTTCCCCCTCATCGTGGAGGAAGCGCTCATGATCGAGCCCACGGAAACGGAGTCGAAGGAGACGCTCGACGAGTTCTGCGACGCCATGATCCAGATCGCCCGCGAGGCGCAGGAGAATCCGCGGCTGATTCTCGAGGCGCCCGTCACCAC
>DASYQB010000337.1:0-24461 GCA_036005985.1 Candidatus Methylomirabilota bacterium
TCCAGGCTGTAGTGATGCACCTTCTTCGGCCCGATCGGTCTGCCCACCAGACACCTCCCAGCGTTCGCTGAAAGTGTCTACTTTATCGAGGGAGGTTCTCGCTCGACTAACTCGCCGAGTTCAGACATGGGCGCCTTCCACGAGGTAGCGCTCGACTAACTCGCCGAGTTCAGACATGGGCGCCTTCCACGAGGTAGCGCTCGACTAACTCGATGGTCTGCTGCACCGCGCCCTGGCGGCTGACGATGGCGTGAAGCGCCGCCTCTCCCATGCGCCGCCGGCGATCCCCATCCGATAGCAGCTCCCCCACCCGGGCTTCGAGCTGGCTCACCTCCGCCACGAGCACGGCGCCCTCCGCTCGGAGAAGGAGCTCGGCGCTCTCGCGAAAATTACTGGTGTGAGGGCCGAAGAGGACGGGCTTTCGCAGGAGGGCCGGCTCCAGCATGTTGTGCCCGCCCGTGGGCACGAGGCTGCCTCCCACGAACACCACGGTACCCACCCGGTAGATCTGGGCGAGCTCGCCCACCGTGTCGAGGATGACCACGGCGTGCCGCCCCCGGTCGCGGGGCAGCTCGCTCCGCCGGATCGTGCTGAGCCCCGCGTCGGCGGCGAGGCGCTCCACCTCCGGCGCGCGCTCGGGATGCCGGGGTGCCAGGAGGAGCGCGAGGGTGGGAAAGCGGACGCGCAGACCCTTGAAGGCCTCGAGCACCGCCGCCTCCTCGCCTCGGTGCGTGCTGCCCGCGATCCACACGAGATCGTCTTCGGCGATGCCGAGCAGGCGCTGCCAGACCGCTTCGCCCCCCGCCTCCGGGGGGGCGAGATCCGTCTTGAGGTTGCCCGTGACCACCACGCGCTCGGGCAGGGCGCCGAGGGCGATGATACGGCGGGCATCTTCCTGCGACTGCATGGCGAAGACGGAGATATCGCGGAGCATGCGGGCGGTGAGGAAGCGCACTCGATGATAGCGCCGGAAGGACCGGTCGGAGATGCGCCCATTGGCGATCATGGCGGGCACGCCGCGCCGCTCGAGGGCGCGCAGGAAGTTCGGCCAGAGCTCCGTCTCCATGCCGATGAAGAATCGTGGCTTCACCGCGCCGAGGGCGCGCCGCACCGGGCCGGGCAGATCGAAGGGAAAGTAGCGGTGGGTCACCTTGCCGTCGAGACGATCGGCCACCACCCGCGCCCCCGTGGGCGTCACCGTGGTCATGACCACGGCCAGCTCCGGCCAGCGGCGTCCGATGGCCTCGACGAGCGGCACCGCGGTGGCCGCCTCTCCCACCGATACCGCGTGGATCCAGCAGCGAGGCTCCGCGGGCAGCTCGTCGCCGTAGCGGCCGAATCGCTCGGCGAGCGATCGCTCGTAGCCGCTTCTCCTCAGCCGGCGCACGAGGAATACCGGGAGATAGGCGAGCATCACCAAGGCCAGCCCGACGGAGTAGATGGCGTGGATCAGCGCCGCGCCTCCTCGTCGGCCCGCCAGGTCACCTCGCGAAGCGCCGCCTCGATCTCCTTGCGCGGGCTCTCGTCCGCCGGCCGTCCCGTCGACCGGGCCACCCGCAGCGGCTCGCCGAATCTGACGACACATCGCGCGAAGGGCTTGGGTACCCTGAGGCCGTCCCACGATCGCGCCCGCCATTCCGACGAGGCGCCCAAGGCCATTGGGACCACGGGGGCGCCTGTCATACGCGCGAGGGCGACCACGCCGGGCTTGACCGTCTCGGAAGGGCCGCGGGGGCCGTCGGGCACCACCACCACACTGTGCCCTTCCTCGAGCGCACGGGCGAGGCCCCGCAGGCCTCCCGCGCCGCCCCTCGACGACGAGCCACGGACGACCACGAACCCGAAGCGGCGGACGAGGCGGGCGACCCGCTCCCCGTCGCGCGACCGGCTGATCAACACTCGGAGATCCCGGTCACGATAAAGATAAGGCAGCACGAGCAGGCGCGCGTGCCATACGACGTAGATCACGGGAGCGCGGGTCGCCCATAGCTCGGCCACCGTCGATTCCTCGCGTCGTACGCGCAGCGTCGGCCCGAGGAGCCGGAGGGCCCACGAGGCGAGCCGCGGGGCGAGCGCGGTCACCATGGTGTCGCGCGTCACGCGGCACCCGCGACGTTCAGAATGACGCGGGCCGCCCGCTCCCCGACCCCGGGCTCGCCCAGTCGCTCCCGAAGATCCCTGAACGACGCGCGCTGCGCGGTGGCGAGCGGAGCGTCCTGGAGGAGGCGCTCGGCCTCCGCGGCGAGGCGGGCTCCTGTCACGTCGGCCTGGAGGATCTCCGGTACGACGGTGCGCCGGGCCACGATATTGGGAAGGCTGATCCAGGGGATCTGCTTGAGGAGCCGGCCGACCACCTCGGTGAGCCGGGACACGCGGTAGCAAACCACCATGGGCGTGCCGAGGAGCGCCGCCTCGAGGGTGGCTGTGCCCGAGGCCACGAGGAGCACGTCGGCGGCGGCCATCACCTCGTGGGTGAGGCCTTCCACCACGCTCACGCGCGGCGCGGCGGCGACTCGCTCGATGAACTCGTCGATGGTGGTCCGGCTCACCGTGGGAGCGAGCCCGAGGACGAAGGCGCGCTTTCCATCCGAGCCCGCGAGGCGGGTGGCAGCCTCCAGCATGGGCGGAAGGAGATTCTCTATTTCCTCGCGGCGGCTGCCCGGCAGGAGTCCCACCACGATCCGCGATGAGTCGATGCCGAGCCGCTCGCGCGCATCGGCCTTGTCGAGGGCGAGAGGCACCGTGTCGAGGAGGGGATGGCCCACGTATTGGACGGGAATACCGGCCTTCTCGTAGAGGTCGCGCTCGAAGGGAAAGGCGGCGAGGACCTGGGTCACCCGGCTCGCCATCTGGCGGATGCGGCCAGAGCGCCACGCCCAGAGCTGAGGAGGCATGAAGTAGACGACGGGGACGCGCGCGCGTCGCGCCTGCCTGGCCAGCCGGAGGTTGAACTCGGGGAAGTCGATGACCACCAGGGCCTGCGGCCGGTCTCTCCGTAGCCTGCGTACGAGGAGGCGGTACGCCCTGAAGAGGGAGGGGATCCGGCCGAGGACTTCGCTCGTGCCCACGCCGGCGTGCGCGGTGGGATCGACGAGAACCTCCATGCCTTCCGCTCTCATGCGCGACCCGCCCATGCCCACGATGCGGAGGTTTGGGTCGAGGCGCTTGAGGGCGCGGCATACCGTTGCCCCGTGAAGATCCCCGGACGCCTCGCCCGCCGACATCATGATGAGTCGGCCCGTGGCCGGGGTCACACTGCTACCAGGGCGATGCCCGCGCGCTCGGCCACGCCCAGGGCCGCTTCCCGGTCGACGAGGAGCATCTTGCCCGCATCCACGGCGAGGACCGTCGCCCCGCACTCCGCCATGGCCTCGAGGGTGGCGGGACCCACGGTGGGAATGTCGAAGCGAAAGTCGTGCTCCCCGGCCACCGCCTTGATCACCACCGCTCCCCTCCCCGCGAGCCTCGCCCCGCGCCGGATGGTCTCGTCGGTCCCCTCGGCCGCTTCCACGGCCAGGGTCACCCCGTGCGAGCGCACTACCGTCTGGCCGATCCGGAATCCCGCGATCTGCCGGGCCAGCGAAAACCCCGCGCGGATCTCCTCCCACTCGGCCTCGGAGGGCGCCCGCGAGGTGAGCGTGCCCGCGTCCATCATCCACGACGAGAGGAAGGGACGCTGATCGAGGACCTCGATGCCCATGGCCTCCAAGGTCGCGAGCACCATGCTGGACAGCGCCTCGTCGGAGAGGCCGCCCCGGGCCAAGCGAAGACCGGCCTCGTCCGTGCCCTCGAGGTGGTCGAAGACCTGCTTCTTCCCGAACTTGCCCACGAAGAGGGCGGCCTGCACCGCGTGGTCGGTGAGCGTCGTCAACACCGCCTGGATATCCGCGATAGACGAGGGGACCACCGCCTCCACGTGCGGGTCGAGGCCGGTGGCGTGGTCGAAGGTGAGCGCCACCACGCGCCAACCCTGCCGGGCGGCTTCGGCTGCGGCCTGGCCGGGGAGAACCCCGGCCCCGGCCATCACGGCGAGGCGGCGCTCCACGGAAGATCCTTGGGCCAGGCGACCTCGCCACGACCTTCGCGGATCATCCGCTCGATCTCGAGCGCCACGGCGAGAGACCGAAGATCCTCGGTCTCGAACAGGTCCACCTGTCCGGTGGCCTGGGACGCCCGCGCGGCGGAGACCAAGTGGCGGATCTCCAGCTTGAGCGGATTGTCCTTGTGGACGAAGAGGCGCTCGACGAATGAAGCCTGCCGATAGCGGATGGACTCGCGGTTGAGGGTGTATTCCTGGGCGGCCCGCCGGTGGATCTGGATGTCCTGGTCGGCGTAGTTGAGCACGATGTACGCGTCGGGCTGGGTGATGGACAAGGTGCGGATCTTCTCCTCGGTCGCCCGGCTCGCCGTGATGGTGGCCATGGCCCCCGAGTCGAAGAAGATCTGCACGTTGGCGACGTCGGCCTGGCGGGAGTGGATGGAGCGGCCGAGGCAGTTGAGGCGGCGGGGCTCGCTGTCCACGAGCCCGAGCACGATGTCGATGTCGTGGATCATGAGGTCCATGACCACCGAATCGTTCTGGACGCGCGGGACGAATGGCCCCAGCCGTCGGGACTCGATGAGGATAGGCTGCTCCACGATCTTCCGCAGCTCCTGCACCGCCCCATTGAAGCGTTCCACGTGGCCGACGTGGAGGACGCGGCCCTGCTGGCGCGCCACCCGGAAGAGCTCCTTGGCTTCTTCCAGGGTGGGGGTCATGGGCTTTTCCACGAGCACGTGCACGCCCGCCTCGAGCAGGTCACGCGTGACCTCGAAATGCTGCTCGGTGGGGACGGCCACCGTGGCGATGTCCACGAGCCCCGCGAGCTCGCGATGGCTGGCCACCGCGCGCGTGCCGTACTGGGCGGCGATCTGGCCTCCCCGCGTGACATCCGCGTCGCAGATGGCCACGAGATCCACGTCCCACAGCTCGGCGAGGGCGAGGATGTGGTATTGCCCCATGTGCCCCGCTCCCACCACTCCCGCCCGCAGGCGGCCGCTTTCGGAGGCGCTCACCACACCCGCTCCTCACTTTCTGTTTCTTCGCGCGTGAGGGGATCGTCGCGGCGCGCGTGAATGATGCCGCGCTTGGAGCTCTCCACGAACTCCACGAGCTTGCTCACCAGGGAGTCTCCGCCCAGCTCGGCCTTGACCCGCGCGATGGCGGGGCCGGGGGCCAGCCTCGAGCGGTACAGGATGTTGAAAGCCGCGCGCACCTGGCGCCGTCCCGCCGCGTCGATGCCGCCGCGCCGCATGCCGATCATGTTCACGGCCATGGCCCGCGCAGGGATGCCGTCGGCGATCATGAAGGGCGGCACGTCCTGGGTGATCTTGGAGAAGCCGCCGATGTAGGCGTAGGTCCCGATCCGCACAAATGGATGGAGGCCGGTGTGTCCGCCCACCGTGGCCCGGTCCTCCACGACCACGTGGCCGGTCAGTCCGGCATAGTTGATGATGATGACCTCGTCACCGATCACGCAGTCGTGGGCGACGTGGCTCGCGGCCATGATGAGGCAGCGCTGTCCGATCCGCGTGTCGTGCCCCTCGTGGGTCGCGCGGTGCACGGTGACGTATTCGCGGATCGACGTCTCCTCCCCGATGGTCACCCCCACGGGCAGCCCGGCCCTGAACTTCAAGTCCTGCGGCTCGCCGCCGATGATGGCGCCGTGGCCCACGCGGCAGCGCGCCCCCAGCGTCACCCGGCCCTCGAGCACGGCGTGCGCTCCGATCTCCACTTCCCGCCCGATCCGCGCCTCCGGCCCGATCACACTGTAGGGCCCGATCCGCACCCCGCTGTCGAGCTCTGCGCGAGGATCGACCACCGCGCTTGCGTGAATTCCCGGCGCGTCAGTCATGGGTGTGTCCTTCGAGCTCGCGCACTCTCTTTTCGAGCGCCCGCACCTTGCGGACGAGCTCCGGGAGCAGGGTCTCGGCGGCCCAGATCCGCCGTGTCTCCATGGACGGGCGGCTCGGAGTGCCGCTCCACACCCCGCCCGTCTCGATGTCGCTGGGCACACCCGACTGCGCGGTCACGATGGCTCCCGCGGCCACCGTGACGTGATCGGCGATGCCGACCTGGCCGGCGAGGACGGCGCGATCGCCGATGGTGCACGAGCCGGAGACACCGACCTGGGCGACGAGGATCACGTCCTCCCCCACCTCGCAGTTATGCCCAACCTGCACGAGGTTGTCGATCTTGCTCCCGCGCCGGATGAGCGTGTCACCGAGGGTCGCCCGGTCGATGGTGGTGTTGGCCCCGATCTCCACGTCGTCCTCGATGCGCAGCCCGCCCACCTGGGGAATCTTGCGATGGGCACGGCCATCGAAGGCGTAGCCGAAGCCGTCGGCGCCCAGCACCGCCCCCGAGTGCACGACCACGCGATGGCCGACGCTCACCCCGTGGCTGACCACGGCGCGCGGATGGAGCACCACGTCGTCCGCGAGCACCGCCCCCGCCCCCACGAAGCAGAGCGCACCCACCGTGCTTCGCGCTCCGATCACCGCTCCCCCTTCGACGACCGCGCAGGCGCCGACGGAGGCGCTGGGGTCGATGCGGGCGTCCGCCGCGACGATGGCCGTTGGATGCACCCCAGGACGAACCGGCGCCTCCGGGTGAAAGAGGCGCAGGAGTGGACTCAGGGCGGCCGGGGCCGAGTCCACGCGAAGGAGGGCCTGGGGCAGCCCCTCGACGCCGGGCCCCACCATCACCGCCCCTGCCGCGCTCTCCGCGGCGGCCCGGAGGTAACGCGGATTGACGAGAAACGATACGTGCTCCGGTCCCGCCTGGTCGAGGGGAGCCACCCCGCTGATGACGCGACTCGGGTCTCCTACGAGCGTGGCGCCGAGCGCCTCGGCGAGCCGGCCGAGCGTGTACGAGGCGCCCACGGCGGCCTACTTCTTGGCCTTCCGCATCTCGTCGTCGAAAGCCTTGATCACGTCTTCCGTGACGTCGATCTCCGGCGCTCCGTAGACCACGCCGGCCTGCCTGCGCTCGATGATCAGGGCGTAGCCTTTCTCCTTGCCGACCCGGGTGAAGATGCCCTCGAGATCCCGGAGGATCTTCTGCCCCATGGTCTGTTCCTTCTTCTGCAGCTCCTTCTCCAGATCGTCGAGGAGCCGGCGGATGTCGCGGGTCTTCCGCTCGAGGGCTTCCGTCTTCTCCCGCCGGGCGTCGGCGGAGAGGAGCTGTCCCTTTTTCTCCAGCTCGTCGCGCAGCTTGTCGTAGTCCGACTTCTGGCTGTCCACCTGCTTCTGCATGGACGCCTTGTCCTTCTCGATCTGCTCGCGGGCCTGCACCCCCGCCTGGGAGCGGGCGAGGATGCGCTGGAGATCGACGAAGCCGATGCGGGTGGCCGCCGCCGGCGCCTGCGCGAGAGCGGGCGGCTGCGCCCACCACAGGGCCGACAGCACGGCCAGGACAGCCATCGCAGCAATGGTCACCTTCACACGCCCAATCATGCCTCTCTCCTTCGGGCTAGAACGCTCCGCCCATCGAGAACTGGATATTTCCGATGCTTTCCTTGCCGGTGGGGGACGGGTTGAGACCGTAGTCGACGCGGATGGGACCGAAGGGCGAGTTCCAGCGGATGCCGGGTCCCACCGCGTACTTGAGCTTGGTGAGGTCGATCGGCGTGCCGAAGCTCTGGTCCGGCCCGTACACGTTGCCCACGTCGAAGAACATGGCCACGCGCAGGTTGAAGGGGAGGGGCACGGTGTATTCGAGGTTGCCGAGGACCTGGAAGTTGCCGCCGACCTTGGTGCCCGAGGTGTCCACCGGCGAGATCTGGCGGGCCTTGAAGCTGCGGATGCTGTTGGCGCCGCCGAGGAAGTAGCGCTCGAAGAGGGGTACGGGATCCTTGGACCATCCGAGCATGTACCCCGAGGACAGGCGCCCGCTCAGGATGTGGTCGAACCAGAGCGGCTGGTGCTGGACGATGGAGGCGGTGATGCGAAAGAACCGGTTGTCGCCGGTCCCGATACCCGCGAAGTCGGCGCCGAAGAGGGCGAAGGTGCCTCGGGTCGCCGACTGCGGGTTGTCCCGCGTGTCGCGGGTGATCGAGGCCCCCAGCAGCGACATGATGGTCTTGCCTTCGGCGTCCAGCAGTTCCCTGCTCGCGTTGGGATCGACCCCCGTGACGTTTTCCAGGCTGAGCCGATACAGCGCGTTCCATCGCACGTAGTCGCCGATGGGCGCGCCGAAGCGGACGTCGCCGCCCGTGGAGGCCTGCGTATAGTCCTGGTTCACCCGTCGATTGCTGAAGAGGTCGAAGCCCGCGGCGAGGGGCCGATCGAGAAACCAGGGATCCGTGATCCCGATGCTACCGTCCTGGACGGTGCCGCCGCCCCGGAGCCGGATGGCCACCTGGAGGCCGCGACCGAGGAAGTTGTTCTGGGACAGGTCCACGGTACCGAGGGCGCCGTCCTGGGAGCTGTAACCGCCACCCACCGAGAAGACGCCGGTGGGCTTCTCCGTCACCTCGATGTTGACGATGATCTTGTCCTTGGTCGAGCCGGGCACGGTCTTGGTCTCGACCTTCTCGAAGTAGTTGAGGTTCTTGAGCTTCTGCTTGGCGCGCTCCAGCTTCTGCGAAGTGAAGAGATCGCCCTCGGCCATGGGGATCTCGCGCCGCAGGATCTTTTCCTGGCTTCGCGTGTTGCCGCTGATGTTGATCCGCTCCACGAACACCTCGGGACCTTCCGTGATCTCCAGGGTGATGTTGACCTTGCGGTTCGGCACATCGAGAGCCACCTGGGGGTTCACGTCGGCCGCCGCGCGCCCGATGGTGCCGTAGACATCGGTAATGGCCTTCACGCTGTCCTGGAGCTTGGTCCGCGAGTACACATCGCCCGGCTTGAGGACGATGCGCCGGCGCAGCTCCTCTACGGGCAGCACCTTGTTGCCCGTGACGTCCATGCCGCCCACCCTGAACTGCGGTCCTTCCGCCACCACGATCTTGATGGTGACGCGCGCATTGGCGCGGTCGACCTGGGTGTCCACCGATTCCACGCGGGCCTGGATGTAGCCGTTGTCGTTGTAGTACGTGACCACCCGCTCGATGTCCTGGTCGAGCTTCTGCCGTTGCACGGTGCCCCGGAGGATGAAGAACTCCCGCTCCTGGGTGAGCATGATCTCTTTGATCTTCTCCGGCTTGAGTCCCTGGGCCCCCTCGATGACGATCTTGTCGATGGTCATCTTGCGGCCTTCCGCCACCTTGAAGGTGACGGCCACGTCGCCGTCGGGCAGCTTCACCACGTCGGGGGTGACCCCGGCCTCGAAGTACCCCTGCTCCTCGTACGCTTCCTTGAGCTTTTCCGCGGCCCGGGTGACTTCGACCGGGTTGTACACGGTGCCCAGCTTGATGTCGATCTTTTCCTGGAGAGTTCCGGAGTCGAGTTGCTTGTTCCCCACGAAGTTCAGGTCGCGCACGAAGGGCCGCTCGGTCACCACGAAGGTCAGCTTCACTCCGCCTTCGAAATCCTCCACCTTGGCCTGCACGTCGTCGAAGAAGCCCAGAGCGAAGATGGCGCGAATATCGTCAGCGAGACGGGCGGGAACGAAAGGACCGCCGACTTTGGCGCTGACGCGGCCGAGGATGACCGCTTCCTGAACACGACGATTGCCCTGGACACCCAGCTCCTTGACCACGATCTCGCCGGCCGTGGGGGGCCGGGCGGGCGCCTGGGCGTGGGCGGGGCGCACGGGGGCGCTCCAGAGCCAGGCCAGGGTCAGGGCAAAAAAAATGGAGAGAGCGTATCTCCCCCTCGTGCTCATGATTCGTGGGCGAAAGGGGCCGCGCCGCGTCGCCCTAGCGCTCCGCCAGCACGAGCCGCGGCTCGGCGACCTGGATCTCGCGGAAGGTGAAGTTGCCGCTCTCGACGTCGACCTCGATGCGCGCCCCTTCTCCGAACTGCCCGCGGACGATCGCCTCCGCCACCGGGTCCTCCACGTACTTCTGGATCGTGCGTCGGAGCTGACGAGCCCCGTAGGTGGGGTCGTATCCCTTCTGGACGAGCAGGTCCAAGGCGGCGCCCGTGGGCTCGAGCTGGATACCCTTGTCGGCGAGCTGCTTGTTGATGCGGTCCACCATGAGCTG
Source organism: Candidatus Methylomirabilota bacterium (assembly GCA_036005985.1). Lineage (GTDB taxonomy): Bacteria > Methylomirabilota > Methylomirabilia > Rokubacteriales > CSP1-6 > AR37. The sequence continues at coordinate 10,134 of DASYQB010000337.1, forward strand.
CACGATGGCCGTGATGTGCTCACGGGACAGGGCATGGAACACGATGATGTCGTCGATCCGGTTGATGAACTCCGGCCGGAAGGCCCGCTTCAGCTCGTCCATGACCTTTTCCTTCATGCGCTCATGCGTCGTCTCCTCTCCCTCCGAGAGGAAGCCGGGCGCCGTCCGCTTGCCGATGAAGCTCGTGCCGAGGTTGGAGGTCATGATGAGGATGGTGTTCTTGAAGTCCACCACGTGGCCCACGGAATCGGTGAGGCGGCCGTCGTCGAGGACCTGCAGGAGCATGTTGAAGACGTCGGGATGGGCCTTCTCGATTTCGTCGAAGAGCACCACGGAGTACGGGCGCCGGCGCACCTTCTCGGTCAGGAACCCGCCCTCTTCGTAGCCGACATAGCCGGGAGGGGCCCCGAGGAGCCGGGAGACGGAGAACTTCTCCATGTACTCGGACATGTCCACCCGGATGAGGGCGTTCTCGTCCCCGAACAGATACTCCGCGAGGGCGCGCGCGAGCTCCGTCTTGCCCACGCCGGTGGGACCAAGGAACACGAAGGATCCGACGGGACGCCGGCTGTCCTTGAGCCCGGCGCGAGAGCGACGGATAGCCCGCGAGACGGCGACCACGGCATCTTCCTGGCCGATGATGCGGCCGTGGAGCGCGTCTTCCATGCGGGCGAGCTTGGCCGACTCTTTCTCCTCGAGCTTGGAGAGGGGAATGCCCGTCCAGCGGGAGACGATGTACTCGATGTCCTCTTCGCCGACGGTCTGGGGACCCTTGCCCTTCCGCTTGTCCCAGTCGCGCTTCATCTCCTCGTCGCGTCCCCGGAGAAGCTTTTCCTTCTCGCGGAGCGACGCGGCCTTCTCGAACTACTGCGCCTCGAGATACATGTCCTTCTCGCGCACGACGCGCTCCACTTCCTTGCCGATTTCCTTGATCTCGGGAGGCGGGGTGAGGGCCATGAGCCGCGTGCGGCTCGACGCCTCGTCGATCACGTCGATGGCCTTGTCGGGGAGCTGGCGGTCCGTGATGTAACGGTCGGCCAGCTTGACCGCGGCGTCGATCGCCTCGTCGGTGATCTTGACCCGGTGATGCGCCTCGTACTTGTGCCGCAGGCCCTTGATGATCTCGATCGACTCCGGCACGGAAGGAGCGCGGACGATGACGGGCTGGAAGCGGCGCTCCAGAGCCCCGTCCTTCTCGATGTACTTGCGGTACTCGTCGAGGGTGGTGGCTCCGATGGTCTGGATCTCGCCCCGGGAGAGCGCGGGCTTGAGCATATTGGAGGCGTCGATGGCCCCTTCCGCCGCGCCCGCCCCGATCAGGGTGTGGAGCTCGTCGAGAAAGAGCACCACGTTCTCCGACTGGCGGATCTCCTTCATGACGGCCTTGAGCCGCTCCTCGAACTGGCCGCGGTACTTCGTTCCTGCCACGAGGGCGCCCAGGTCGAGCTGGAGGAGCCGCTTCTGGGCGAGCACGTCCGGCACTTCGTGTCCTACGATCCGCTGGGCGAGGCCTTCGACAATGGCCGTCTTCCCCACCCCGGGCTCCCCGATGAGAACAGGATTGTTCTTGGTCCGCCGGGCGAGGATCTGGATCACACGCTCGATCTCGGTCTCACGCCCGATGACCGGGTCCAGCTTCCCCTCGCGGGCGAGCTGGGTCAGATCGCGGGCGAATTCGTCGAGCACGGGGGTCTGGGAACGCTTCTTGGGCCGGGGGTAGTACTGGTCACCGAGGAGGGCGAGTGTTTCCTGCCGCACCTCGTCGAGGCGAGCGCCGAGGGATTCGAGGATCTTCGCGGCGATCGACTGACCTTCCTTCATGAGCCCGAGAAGGAGATGCTCGGTCCCGATGTAATTGTGGCCGAGCTGCCGGGCTTCCTCGATGGAGAGCTCGAGGACGCGCTTGGCCTGCGGGGTGAAGGGCACCTCGCCAAAGGTCAGGGTCTTGGGGAAGCCGGCGAGAGCCCGCTCGACCTCGGCCTTGACCGTCTCGAGCCTCAGGCCGAGCCGCTGGAGGACGGCGGTGGCAATGCCCTCCCCGTCACGAATCAGGCCAAGGAGGATGTGCTCCGTTCCGACGAAATCATGGCGGAACCGCCCCGCCTCTTCCCTTGCCAGAATGATGACCCGCCGCGCTCTCTCCGTAAATCTCTCGAACACTTGGAGTCCTCGCTATCTCGGGTTAAAGGCTCCCCCGGTGCCCCTTCACGACCTAAGGAAAGTATACCTGCAAGTCCTCGGGGGCCATACCGTTTTCTTCGCTTGAGCCGTCTGGCACAAGACGGGCGTCCCATGCTGACGCCCACCACGCTTTTCCTCGCGTTTTCTCTTCAGGACCAGGCTACGGCGCGTCCCTCGAGGAGCCGATAACCGCGGTCGGCCTTGCGCGCCAGATCGTGATTGTGGGTGGCGATGACGAAGGCGAGGCGCCGCTCCGCCTGGAGCCTGAGGAAAAGGTCCCAGATGACCTCGCTCGTCTTGGGATCGAGGTTGCCCGTCGGCTCGTCGGCCAGGACGACTCTCGGCTGACCGACCAGTGCGCGCGCGATGGCCACACGCTGCTGCTCGCCCCCCGACAGCTCGCCCGGCCGGTGCGCCAGGCGATCAGCGAGGCCGACTTCCTGGAGCGCGGCCGCGGCCCGCTCGCGCGCTTCAGCGGTGGTCAGCCGCTGGAGGAGCGCCGGCATCATCGCATTCTCGATCGCGGTCATCTCGCCCAGCAGGTTGTAGAACTGAAAGATGAACGCGACTTCCGTGCGCCGGAGCTTGGCCAGCGCGTTCTCGGATCTGGCGTAGAGGTCCTCCCCGGCGAAGAGGACCTGCCCGCTCGTCGGACGATCGAGGCCACCCAGGAGATGGAGCAGCGTCGACTTACCCACCCCCGAGGCCCCGATGAGGGCCACGCTCTCCGCGGGATTGACGCTCATGCTCACTCCCCGCAGCACGCGAACCGTCTCGGGACCCACCCGGTACTCCCGCTCGAGGTCCTGGGCTACGAGCAGGGGCTCACTCATAGCGGAGAACCTCCACGGGGTCGAGACGTGCCGCGCGACGGGCCGGTGAGAGCGTGGCGAGAAAGGAAATGAGGAGGGTCGCGCTGGTGACCAGGCCGAAGTCCACCCAGGTCAGCTTCATGGGCAGGTGATCGATCTGGTACACGTCGCCCGCGAGGTGAATGATCTTGTACGTGTTCTGTACCCAGATCAGGGTGAGACCGAAGAGGCTGCCCGCCACCGTGCCCACCACGCCGATGAGCATGCCCGCCACGAGGAAGACCCCGCCGATGCTTCCCGCGCTTGCCCCCATGGCCTTCAGGATACCGATCTCCTTCCGCTTCTCTGCCACGAGCAAGACGAGGTGCCCGATGATGGCGAAGCCGGCCACGAGCACGATGATGGTGACGATGACGAAGAGCGCGAGCTTCTCCAGCTGAAGGGCGGCGAAGAGGTTTCGATTCATTCCCATCCAGTCGCGCACCCACAGCCCCGGTCCCGCCACCGCCATGATGCTCCGTCCGATCGACTTCGCATCGAAGGGGTCGTCGAGCTTCACCTCCACGCCGGATACGCGGTCGCCCAAACCGGCGAACTCCTGGGCCGCGGCGAGCGAGGTATAGGCGAGCGAGGCGTCATATTCGTAGAGACCCACCTCGACGTAGCCCGCGACCTCGAACCGCCGCATCTTCGGCACGAGGCCGACGGCCGTCATGGCCCCCTGGGGCGAGATCACGGTGACGAAGTCGCCGGGTACCGCGCCGAGGGTGCGGGCGAGCTCTCTCCCGAGAAGGAGCGCGGGCTCTCCGGAGGTGCGCAGGAGCGGAGCGACGCTCCCGCTCTTGAGCTGGGAGGCAAGCTCGGCACGGACGGACGGAGACGCGAGGTCCACGCCGCGAAGGAGTCCCCCCGTCGCTCCCCGGCCCTGGCCGGTGAACAGCGCCTGCTGGACGACGAAGGGGGTGGCCGAGCGCACGCCGGGGACGCCGCGCACCCGTGACGCGATCTCCCCCGCTCCCGTCACCCCGCGCCCGCCGGAATCGAGGAGCAGGATATGAGGATTGGCGGCGATGATCCGCTCCTTGATGCCGTCTTGAAACCCCGTCATGACGGCGAGCACGACGATGAGGGCGCTCACCCCGAGAAACACGCCGCCCACGCCGATCCACACGAAGAGCGAGAGGTTGGCCCGTTGGCCACGCGCGCGCAGATAGCGCAGGGAGAGGAACAGCTCGAAGGGCAGGCCGCGCCCGCTCATGACGCCTCCGGATCTTCCTCGTCGCCGGCGGCGTGGGCGGAGGCAGGGCGCTCGAGGCGAAGATGGGGAAAGAGGATCACGTCTCGGATGGACGCCGAGTCGGTGAAGAGCATGGCGAGTCGATCGATCCCGATGCCCTCGCCGGCTGTGGGCGGCATCCCGTATTCGAGGGCGCGCACGTAGTCCTCGTCCATCCAGTGCGCCTCCTCATCGCCGCGGAGGCGTTCCTGCGCCTGCTCCTCGAAGCGCCGGCGCTGGTCGACGGGATCGTTGAGCTCGGAATAGGCGTTGGCGATCTCCCGGCGGCAGATGAAGAGCTCGAAGCGGTCGACGAGCTGCGGATCGCTCGCCTTGCGCTTGGACAAGGGAGAAAGCTCGATGGGAAAATCGGTGATGAAGGTCGGCTGGATCAGGGTGGGCTCGACGAGCGTGTCGAAGACTTCCTTCCACAGGCCAACCGCCCCCCCGCCGGGCTTGGGTACGGCCACCCCGGCGGCCCCGGCGGCCTCCCGGAGCTTGCCCTCGTCGGTTCCGGGACCGACGCTGAGCCCGACGGCCGCGGACAGGGCTTCGAAGAACGGGAGGCGTCGCCACGGCCCCTTGAGATCGATGTCCTCGCCCTGGTAGCGGAGCGACGTGCTCCCGAGGATCTCGCGGCTCAGATGGGAGAACATCTCCTCGGTGAGGGCCATGAGGTCCTGATAGTCGGCGTAGGCCTGGTAGAACTCGAGCATGGTGAACTCGGGATTGTGCTGGGTCGACATCCCCTCGTTGCGGAAGTTCCGGTTGATCTCGTAGACGCGATCGAGCCCGCCCACCACCAGCCGCTTGAGATAGAGCTCGGGGGCGATCCGGAGGTAGAGCGGCATGTCGAGGGCATTGTGGTGAGTGACGAAGGGCTTGGCGGTCGCTCCGCCGGGGATCGGCTGCATCATCGGCGTCTCGACTTCCAGGAAGCCGCGGGCGTCGAGAAAGGCGCGCATGGCGCGGATGAGCCGGCTCTTCACCACGAAGGCTTCGCGCACCTCGGGATTCATGACGAGATCCACATAGCGCCGGCGGTAGCGGGTCTCCACGTCCTTGAGGCCGTGCCACTTTTCCGGCAGGGGCCGGATGGCCTTGGCGAGGAAGACGAATTCGCGCACGGCCACCGTGAGCTCGCCCGTGCGGGTCCGGAACAGCTCGCCGGTCACCCCGATGAAATCGCCCACGTCGAGGTCGGTGAAGGCTGGATAGCGTTCGCCCAGCGCGTCCTGCCGCGCGTAGAGCTGGATCCGGCCCGACTGGTCTCTGAGGTGCGCGAAGCAGGTCTTGCCGTGGTGCCGGAGGGCGACCACCCGCCCGGCCACCGTCACCGGCTCCGCCTGCTTGAGCTCGTTCTCCGCCGCGGTGTGGTAGCGGCGCACGAGGTCGCCGCTCCAGTGGGTGAAGGCGAAGCGCTGCCCGAAGGGATCGGTGCCCCCCGCGCGCAGAGCGTTGAGCTTCTCGAGCCGACGGCGGACGAGCTCGTTGGCGCCCGCGCCTGCTCCGGGCGGATTGGCCTCGTCCATGCTAGGCGGATTTCCCCGAGGCGAGGAAGGCCTCGATGAACGGCTCGATGTCCCCGTCCATCACCGCGTCGACATTGCCCACCTCCACCCCCGTGCGATGATCCTTGATGATCTGGTAGGGATGGAAGGTGTAGGTGCGGATCTGGCTTCCGAACGCGATCTCCTTCTTCTCCCCCGTCAGCTCCGCCAGCTCCTCCCGCTGCTTCTTCTCGTAGATCTGGTACAGGCGCGACTTGAGGATGCGCATGGCGGTGTCCCGGTTGCGGAGCTGGGAGCGCTCGTTCTGGCAGGCGACCACGATGCCGCTCGGTAGATGGGTGATGCGGACGGCCGAGTCCGCGGTGTTGACGCCCTGGCCCCCCGGCCCCGAGGAGCGATACACGTCGATGCGGAGCTCCTCGTCCTTGACCACCACCTCCACGTCTTCCACTTCCGGAATGACGGAGACGGACGCGAACGAGGTGTGACGCCGCTTCGAGGCATCGAACGGCGAGATGCGGATCAGGCGATGCACTCCGATCTCGCTCTTGAGATATCCGTAGGCGAACTCCCCGGTGATCTCGATGGTCGCGGACTTGATGCCCGCCTCTTCGCCCGGCAGCAAATCGACCACCTCGGCCTTGAGCTCCATCCGCTCCGCCCATCGGAGATACATGCGGGTGAGCATCTGGGCCCAGTCCTGCGATTCCGTTCCTCCCGCGCCCGGGTGGATGGAGAGGATGGCGTTCTTCCTGTCCTGAGGGCCGGAGAGGACGATCTTGACGGAGAAGGCCTCGAGGTCTTTCTGGAGGGCGGCGAGGCCCTGCTCGATGCCCGGCGTCTCGCTCTCGTCGCCCGCTTCCGTGGCCATCTCCCACAGGACCCGGTAATCCTCGGCCTGGCGGGCGAGCTCCTTGAAGCGTCCCACCGTCCGTGCGAGATCGGCGCGCTCCTGGACGAGGGCCTGGGCCTTGCGGCCGTCGTCCCAGAAGCTCGGCGCCGACATCTCCTGGTCGATTACCGCGATGCGCGCGTCCTTGGTTTCGAGGTCAAAGATGCCCCCGAAGATCCTGCATGCGCTTCTCGACGTCGGCGAGCTCGCGCTTCAGGTCGCTCAGCATGCTGTCGCGTGTCTCCTGGAGAGGGCTACCGCGCCGGCGCCTGCGGACAGGGCGAGGCAGAGGTAGACGAGCCAGTTGCCGAAGCGCGTGTAGAGCGTGGTGCGCGCCCGGAGGGGTACGGAGAAGGTGAGGAAGCCGCGCTCGAAGAGGGGCAGGATGGGACCGACGCGTCCGTCCGGGGCGATGAGCGCCGACACGCCGGTGTTCGCGGCGCGCGCGATGGCGATGCGGTTCTCGACGGCGCGGAGGGGCAGCGTGCCCAGATGCTGCCAGGGGCCGCTCGTCCGCCCGAACCACGCATCGTTGGTGATGTTGGCCATAAAGTCTGCGCCTCCCGCGGCGAAGCCCCGGAACAGGTCGGGGAAGATCACCTCGTAACAAATCACCGTGCCGAAAGACGCTCCCTTCAGCGGGAACACCGTTTGGCGCGTGCCCGGAGCGAAGTCCGAGATGAACTCCGCCCACTGCTTGACGAATCCGATGACCGAGGCGAGAGGAATGTACTCGCCGAAAGGCACGAGTTGAATCTTATCATACTTGGCCGTAATCCCCTGATCTCCCAGCAGAAAAGCGCTATTCAGGAACTTTCCATTGGGTCCGGGAAGCCGATCGATGGAGCCCACCAGGATGGGGACCCCGGTCTCCTTCACGAGGGCGAGAAGCTGCCCGAGCAGGACGGGGTCACCGCGAAGGAAGATCGGGGCCGCCGTCTCCGGCCAGAAAACCGCGGCCGGCTTGCTCCGAGCCGCCTCCCGAGTCAGACGCTCGTAGACGGCGAGCGTCTCCGCCTGATAAGCCGGATCCCATTTCTGTCCCTGCTCTATCGCGGGCTGGATGATGGAGATCTGGATGAATGGCCCGGTTTCGGGAGTGGAGCTCCGCGACAGCATGACCCAGCCGAAGCCAAGGGAGAGAGCGAGGATGCCCGCGACCACCCCACTCCCCGCGAGCGCCCGACGAGGCCCGAGCACGCAGGAGCCGGCGATGGCGGCATTCACTGCCACGAGAAGGAGCGATACGGCGTAGACACCGCCCACCTCGGCGATCTGGATGACGGGGAGCGCCCGATGCTGGGAGTAGCCGAGCAGGCCCCAGGGGAATCCGCCCATCAGCCAGCCGCGTATCCATTCCCCGGATACCCACAGCACGGGTGCCGTGGCGAGGGCCCAGCCCGCGCCCAGTCGCGTCTTGAGGAGAGAGACGACCATGGCGACCACGCCCGCATAGAGCCCGCAATAGGCGGCGAGCGCGACGATGGGCAGCCACGTCAAAGGCCAGGGGATGGCGCTGTAGTTCTCGAATGTGAAGTCGAGCCAGCGCAGGAGGACGACGAAGAAGACGGTACCGGCCAGCCAGCCGTCTCCGAGCGCGGCCCGAGGGGGGCGCCAGAGGGCGCAGCAGAGCGCGGGCACCAGCCACAGCCAGGCGAGCAGAGACCAATCCGTGGTGGGAAAGGCGAGGGCCCCCGCCACGCCAGACATGACGAGTACCGCCCTGCGGGTCCAGCCTTCCCGGAGAAGTGGCAGTGGGCTAGGCGCCAAGCGCGAGACGCTCGGCGAGCACGCGTGGCAGCCCGGCGGCGAGAATCTTGGCCGCGGCCGCCTTATGGTCGTAAGCGACCCTGCGCAGGGTCACCCGCTTCTCGTCCTCGTCCCACAGGACGTAGGCGGCCCGGGAATCCCGGTCGCGCGGCTGGCCGACGCTGCCCACGTTGACGATGTAGCGTCGCCCATCGTGGAAGGCGACTTGCCGTCCGTGACCGGCGGGGCCGGCGAGATCCTCGTGATCCGGTCCCCCGGAGCCGAGCGACCACACCGCCGGCCGATGGGAATGACCCACGAAGCAGAGGCGGGTTTCGAAATCGCCGAACGCGCCGTAGCCGTCCTCCTCGGAGATGAGATAGTCCCACTCCTCGGGACGGCGAGGGCTCGCGTGCACGCAGGTCGCCTCGCCGATGGTCGCCTGCAGCCCGAGGCGAGAGAGATATTCCGCGTGGGGAGGGCCGAGCTGGTCTCGCGTCCACAGCGCGGCCGCCCGCGCCGCGCTGTTGAACCAGTCCAGGTTGAGCAGTCCGAGCGCGCCGTGCTCGTGATTGCCCGCGACGATCCGGGTCGCCCGCTCTCCCAGCATCTCCACGCAGGCATTGGGATCGGCGCCGTAGCCCACCACGTCTCCCAGGCAGAGAATGCCGAGGGCCCCTTCCGCCGCGGCGTCGGCGAAGACGGCGGACAGGGCTTCGAGATTTCCGTGCACGTCGGAGAGAACGGCGTAGCGCACGGGATCTCAGCCGGCGGGCCGGAGCTCTTTGTGGATGCGGTCCAGGATGCCGTTGAGAAAGCGGCTGGACTCCTGCGTGCTGAACTTCTTCGCCACTTCGAGCGCTTCGTTGATGGCGACCTTGGGCGGCACGTCGGCGCCCCACAGGAGCTCGAAGATGCCCTGGCGAAGGATGTTGCGGTCGACCACGGCCATGCGCTCGATTTCCCAGTTCTCCGCATACTGGGAGATAAGCTCGTCGATCTTTCCCTCGTGGATCTTGGTGCCCCGCACCAGTCCCTCGGTGAAATCGCGCACCTCCAGATCCACCGGATGACGCGTCCAGAACTCGTCGAAATGGGGGACAGGCGAGCCCTCGTCCTGCACGTCCAGCTGATAGAGGAGCTGGAGGGCGAGCTCGCGGGCCTTGCGACGCTTGCCCATCAGGCTCTGCGCCGAGAAGAGCGACGGGCGGGGCCCCGTGCGGGGAGGCCACGCTTCCACGCGGCCATTTCCAGCGCAGCGTGGGCGGCTTCCTCTCCCCGATGGCCCACCACCCCTCCCGCTCGCTCCCACGCCTGCGCTTCGGTGAGCGAGGTGATCACCCCGAACGTCACGGGCACCCCGGTGGTCAGGGCCACCGAGGAGAGGCCACGCGCAGCTTCCCCGGCCACGAACTCGAAGTGAGGAGTCTCGCCGCGAATTACCACCCCCACGCACACGATGCCGGCGAAGCGACCCGTGCGGGCGAGAGTGAGCGCGGCCTGAGGCAGCTCGAACGAGCCGGGAACCCAGTGCACCTCGATGCGCGCGGGCGACACTCCGCCCTGCTCCAGCACCCCGACGGCGCCGTCCGCGAGCTTCTTGGAGATCGGCTCGTTGAACCGCGCGGCGACCACCGCGAAGCAGTCCGCCCGCGCCGCCTTGACGCTGGCTTTGCGTTCCGGAGCCCGGCCCGCCATGTCAGTCGGGCAGCGAGGAGAAGAGATGGCCCATCTTCTGCCGCTTGGTCATGAGGTAACGCCGATTGCTCTCCGTGGCCGGGACCTCGATGGGCACGCGCTCCACGACCTGCAATCCGTATCCTTCGATGCCGACGATCTTCTTCGGATTGTTGGTGAGGATGCGAAGCCGCCTCGCCCCCAGGTCCACGAGGATCTGCGCCCCGATCCCGTAGTGACGCAGGTCCGCCTGGAACCCCAGGACCTGATTGGCCTCCACGGTGTCCTTGCCGCCATCCTGGATCTCGTAGGCGCGCAGCTTGTTGAGGAGTCCGATGCCCCGTCCCTCCTGCCGCATGTACACGAGCACGCCACGGCCTTCGCGCTCGATGATGGCGAGGGCCTTGTGGAGCTGGGAGCCGCAATCGCAGCGCCGGGAGCCGAAGACGTCGCCGGTGAGACACTCGGAATGCACGCGCACGAGCACGGGCTCCTCTGTCCGCACATCGCCCATGACGAGGGCCACGGGCAGCCGATCGTCCACCGTCGTCTCGTAGGCAATGCACGTGAACTCACCGTAGTCGGTGGGGAGCTGGGTGGTGGCCGCCCGCCTCACGAGCTTTTCCTGATGGATGCGATATTCGATCAAGTCCTTGATGGTGATGCACAGGAGCCCGTGACGCTTGCCGAGGGTGAGCAGATCCGGCACCCGGGCCATCCCGCCTTCGTCGTTGAGGACCTCGCAGATCACTCCGGCGGGCGTGCAGCCGGCGAGGCGGGCGAGGTCGATGGCCGCCTCGGTGTGGCCGGCCCGGCGCAGGACGCCGCCCGGCATGGCGCGCAGGGGAAAGATATGCCCGGGACGCGTCAGGTCGTCTGGACGCGAGAGGGGATTGACGAGGGTGCGGATGGTGACGGCGCGGTCGTAGGCGGAGATCCCGGTGGTGACACCGCGACGCGCGTCCACGCTGATGGTGAACGCGGTGCCGAGGGGCGCGGTGTTGTCGTTGACCATCATGGGGATCTGCAGCTCATCGAGCCGCTCCGCGAGCATGGGCATGCACATGAGGCCTCGCCCGTGCACGATCATGAAGTTGACGGCCTCCGGGGTCGCCTTGTCGGCGGCCATGAGGAAGTCGCCCTCGTTCTCGCGGTCTTCGTCGTCCACCACGATGAGAATCCGTCCCGCGCGGATTTCCTCCACCGCCTGTTCGATTCTCGCGAACTCGCGCTTGCCCTCGATGGTCACCGTGACTCCTCTCTCACCCTCAGCGCTCTCAGCACGTACTTCCCGATCACGTCCATCTCGAGATTCACCCGCCGCCCCGGCTTGACGCGGCCGAGGGTCGTGCACTCCAGTGTATGCGGGATGACCATGACCTCGAAAGCCCCCCTGTCCAGCGAGGCCACGGTCAGGCTCACTCCGTCCACCGCCACCGATCCCTTGGGAATGAGGAGCGGGGCGAGCGCGGCATCCTGCCACTCGACCCTGATTCGCGCCGTCTCGCCGTCCGTGTCGACGGCGGTGACGACACCGATGCCGTCCACGTGCCCCAAGACGAGATGGCCGCCCACGAAACCGTTGAGCCGCATGGGCCGCTCGAGATTGACCTGATCACCCGTCTCCAGGTCGCCCAGCGCGCTGCGCGCGAGCGTCTCGGGGCCGAGATCGAACGACACCCGATCACCGTCGAGCTCCACCGCGGTGAGACATACCCCGTTCACGGCGAGGCTCGAGCCCACGTCCGTTCCCTCGCGGGTGGCGCCGGCCTCGATGACGAGCCTCGCGCCGCGGCGTGCGACGACCCGGCCCGCCTCCTCGACGATTCCCGTGAACATGTCAGCTCCGGCTCACGCGGCGCACGTCGCCTTCGATGACCCAATCGCCTTCGACGGGACGGATCGTCACGCCTTCCAGCCGCACGCCTTCGGGCAGGGGCAGGCCCGGCCCGCCCACCGTCCCCGGCGCGGTGACTCCTCCGAGAACGACCGGGGCGAGGAAGCCCACCACGCGATCGACGACGCCCGCTTCGAGGAAAGCACCCGCGAGCTGGCCGCCGCCCTCGACGAGCGCGCTCGTCGCATCCAGCTCTCCTAGCTTCAAGAGCAGATCGACGACATCCACGCGCCCATCGTGGCTCTTGCACCGCAGGACAGTGACCCCGCGCGCCTCGAGGGCGGCCAGCCGCTCCGGGTCGGCGGCGTCCGTGATGGCGATCACCGCGCGCTCAGGCCGGCCCGTGCCCGCGCTCCCTCGGATCACCCGTGCCGCGACGGGCAGCCTCGCCGTGCTGTCCACCACCACGCGCCACGGCTCGCGCGGCCACGCGACCCCCAGTCTCACGTCGAGCGCCGGGTTGTCAGCGAGCGCGGTGCCTATGCCCACCACCACCGCGTCCGCGCGGCTTCGCAGGCGGTGAGCTTCGAGCCGCGCTCCCGGTCCGGTGATCCATTTCGATGTCCCCTGCCCGTCCGCGATCTTGCCATCCAGGGTCGCCGCCCACTTGAGGGTGACGTGAGGCCGGCTCTCGCGAGCCAAGGTGACGAACGCTCGATTGAGGCGGAGCGCGTCGAGCTCCCGACAGCCGAGCGCCACCTCGATGCCCGCACCCGAGAGGACATCTCTTCCCCCGCCGATCACCCGGGGATTCGGATCCGTCATGGCCGCCACCACGCGCCGTATTCCTGCCCGCTTCACGGCATCGGCGCAGGGTGGCGTTCGGCCGGTGTGATTGCACGGCTCCAGGGTCACGTAGAGCGTGGCCCCGCGCGCTGCCTCCCCTGCCCGGGCGAGCGCTTCGATCTCTGCGTGGGCACCCCCGGCCCTCGCGTGAAACCCTTCGCCGACCGACCGTCCCGCCGCCACCACCACCGCCCCCACCATGGGATTCGGAGAGGTGAGGCCGGCCCCGCGCTCCGCGAGTTCGAGCGCGCGTCCCATCCACCGGAGGTCCTCGGTTCGAAAATGCGGGGAGGGTGTCATGCCGGGACTAGTCCGTCCACGAAGCTCTTGGGGTCGAACGGCTGGAGATCCTCGATCTGCTCGCCCGTGCCGACCAACTTGATGGGTACGCCCAGCTCGCGATAGATGCGCACGACGATGCCGCCCTTGGCCGTTCCGTCGAGCTTGGTGAGCACGAGGCCGGTGAGGCCTACCGCCTCGTGAAAGAGCTTGGCCTGCTGTATGCCGTTCTGTCCGGTGGGCGCCTCGATCACCATGAGGCATTCGTGCGGCGCCCCCGGGAGCTGGCGCGAGACGACCTTCTTCAGCTTTGACAGCTCGTCCATCAGATTGGACTTGGTGTGAAGACGGCCGGCGGTGTCGACGAGGAGGACGTCGACGCCCCGGGCGGTGGCGGCCTTGACCGCGTCGAAGAGGACGGCCGCGGGGTCGGCCCCCGTGCCCTGGCGGATGACGTCCACCTTCGCGCGGCGGCCCCATTCCTCGAGCTGCTCCACCGCGGCGGCCCTGAAGGTGTCGGCGGCGGCGAGGAGGACACTCTTACCCTCCGCGACCAGCGACGCCGCGAGCTTCCCCGTGCTCGTCGTCTTGCCCGCTCCGTTGACCCCCAGCATGAGCATGACGCTCGGCTTCGAGCCGAGCTCGAGAGGGGCGGCCGATCCCGCGAGGGCTTCTTCGAGGAGGCGCCTCAGGAGGGCGCGGACATCCTGGCTCGAGAGGGCCCCCGTGCGCTTGGCCTCGGCGCGGAGGCGCCCCACGATGTCGACGGCGTCGGCGGTACCGAGGTCGGAGGCGATCAGCAGCTCTTCGAGCTCCTCGAGCATCGCCTCGTCGACCGGCCGTCCCAGGGCGAGCAGGCCGTCGAGCCCTTGACCGATGGCCTGGCGGGATCGCTCGAGGCCCTGCTTGAGACGGTCCGTCCAGCCCGTGAAGAACCCCATCAGGAACCCGTGCCCGCGGACTCCTGAGGCAAGACGAGACGCTGGATCACCGCGCCCTTCGCTCCGAGCGACGGCATGCGCTTTCCGTCGAGGTCGAGCTCCACCCCGCCCGCATTGCCCACGGTGAGGGTGAAGCGCCGCGTAGCGGTCCACTCGCGAACCGCGCCCGCCTGCAAGAGCTCCTCCGCCACCTGGCCGTCATCCACCTGCACGCGGAGCCACGTGGGCTCGATCGCGCGCACGATCAAGTGGTGGTTGCCCGGCTTGGCCTCACCGGGGGCAGAAGACGGGGGAGGCGTGGGGGTGGACGCAGAAGCGGAGGTGGTG
>DASYQB010000338.1:0-20166 GCA_036005985.1 Candidatus Methylomirabilota bacterium
GGATCCGCGTACGCGGGAGCTGTGGTTCACGGATAACGGCCGCGACTGGCTCGGCGACGACTCACCGCCCGACGAGCTGAACCACGCGCCGAAGGCGGGCATGCATTTCGGCTATCCGTACTGCCACGGCGGCGCCATCAGCGATCCTGAGTTCGGGCGTCGCCGCCCCTGCGCGGACTTCACGCCGCCCGCGCAGAACCTCGGCCCCCACGTGGCCGCCCTCGGCATGCGCTTCTACACGGGCACGCAGTTCCCTTCGCCGTACCACAACCAGATCTTCATCGCCGAGCACGGCTCGTGGAACCGCAGCACGAAGATCGGCTATCGGGTGTCCCTGGTGCGCCTGGACAACGGCAAGGCCATCTCCTACGAGCCCTTCGCCACGGGCTGGCTCCAGGGCACCGACGTCTGGGGCCGCCCCGCCGACGTCCTCGTCATGCCCGACGGCTCCCTCCTCGTCTCCGACGACTTCGCCGGCGCCATCTACCGCATCACCTACCGCAACTAACGATCACCCACCGCAACTAACGAATTCCAGCCGTAAGCAACGAATCCCAACGGGGTTGCCCGTACAACCGGGCGGGTGGCGTCGGGGGCGGGGGTGCGCTCCCCACACCCGTATCATCTGGGGAGCATTTCAACGCCGCCCGCCACCATCTCGTGGCGGGCCATGAGTGGCCAAGCGGAATGCGACTCAGCGTGGTGTGGGGAGCGAACCCCGCCCCCGACGACAGGCCCCGCCCGCCGAGCGCACCGAGACCTGCTACGCCTTGGGCCGGGGAAAGACGAACCGCTGCTCTGCCACCTCCTTCGGCCAAACCACCCGAGTCTTCTGCCCAAGCACCTGAAGCATGGCCGTGCTCGCGTTCGGATTATCCCCCGTCTCGTTGAAGACGATGGGGCCGCTGTACACCGACAGCCCGCCCGAGAAATTGGTCTTCTTGATCGCGGCCACGATGGCGTCGGGATCGGTGGAGGCGGCCCGCTCCAGCGCGTCGCCCATCACCTGGATGGCGTCGTAGGAGTAGGAGCCGCTCGCGTCGAAGTTGCGGCCGCCCGATCGCTTCGCGTACTCCGCGGCCACCTTCTGCGTCTCCGGCTTCCGGTAGTTCGCATAGACGGTGGCATCCATCACGTACTCGATCAGCTCCTTGAGCTGCTGGATCTGCCGCGTCTCGTAGAGTCCCGGCGCGCCCGGACTGATGATGCCCATCAGCTCCACCCGCTGCTTCGCCAGCTCCTCGAGGAGCAGGATGGCGGTGGCGGGCCGGGTCACGGGCGCGATGATGTCGGGCTTGGCCGCCTTGGCCCGGCTCACCTCCGTGGAGAGATCCGCCGCGTTCTCCGGGTAGGGAATCACCTCGACCACGTCGAAGCCCGGACTGGCCGCCTTCTGGGCGGCGAGAAAGCTCTCCGTCTGTGTCTTGCCGAAGAGGTCGTTGGAGTACAGGACGACCACGCGCTTCGGGCTCACTCCCGCTTCCTTGAAGATGTCGGTCATGAAGCGGACGGCGTTTCTCCCGAAGGTCGCGCTGCCCGGGAAGATGCGGTACACGTACTGGAGCTTCTGCTGCCCTTCGCGGACGGACTTGGCGATATTCGCGGTGGGCTGGTCGGCCGCGGTGATGTCGATGATGAAGGGGACACGCCGCTGCTGGGCGAGGGGAGCGATGGTGGCCACGTGGGCCGAGTGATACGAGCCGGTGAGGAGCTGAGCCCCCGCGTTGATGAGGCGCTCCGCCTCCGCGCGCGCCGTGTCCACCTTGGTCTGGCTGTCCGCCACGAGGAGCTCGAGGCGGGCGCCCCCGAGCGACTTGATCCCGCCCGCAGCGTTGATCGCCTCCACCGCCATCTGGGCGCCCAGTCGCGAGTCCTGGCCCACGTCGGCCATGGGACCGCTGAGCGGCTCCACCATGCCCACCTTCACCGTGCGCGGCTGGGCGCGGAGCACGGCAGGAAAGACGCCTGCGGTGAGGGAAGCGGCCGCCGCCCCTCCGAGAAAAGCTCGCCGGTTGACCCGAGTCGATTCCATGTGCGCGCCTCCTCGTTGAGCGTCGCTGCTTGATCGTCCCGCCTGCGCCGGCGGCGAGCGTAGCACAGCCCCGCGCGCGCGGAAACGCACGGCGCCCGCCCTAGCGGGCGAGGGCGACACAGACCACCCCAAAGGCCACCACGGCCGCGCCGAGGAGCCGCTGGGGAAGGCGGCCCTCCTTGAAAAGGATGCTGCCGATGAGCGCCGAGATCACGATGGACACCTCGCGCCCCGCCACCACGTAGCCGGCCTTGGAGAGGCGAAAGGCGAAGAGCACGAGGAGATAGCCGCCGGGGCTCAGCACGCCCGAGAGCAGAACGGCGAGACGATTCTCCCGCCATTCGCGCGCCATGGAGCCGGGCCGTGCCCGCACGGCGGGCAGGAGGGAGACGCAGGACCCGAGCATCATGGCCCAGAGATAGGGGAGGGGATTGATGTGCGACACGCCGACCTTGTCCACGAGCGAATACGACGCGATGCAGAGCCCGGTGGCGATGGCCCAGCCCGTGCCCGGCCGGAGCAGCGCGTCCTCGCTCCACGCGCCGCGGCGCCAGTGCAGAACGAAGATTCCCAGGCCGATGAGGGCGATGCCGAGAACGCCGAGACGGGACAGTCGCTCGTCGAAGAAATAGTAGGCGCCCATGGGCACGAGGGCCACGCCCATCCCTCGCGCCATGGGATAGACGACAGAGAAGTCGCCCGTCTGATACGCCTTGCCGAGGGAGAGGAAGTACATGCTGTGGAGGATGACCGTGGCCGCCACGAAGGGAAGGGCGCGAGGCGAGAAGCCGTCGCGGGCGAGGACGTACAGAGAAGGCGGGGCGAGGACGAGCGAGGAGAGCACGCCCGCCCACCACAGCATGGCCATGGGATCGCGGGCGCCCTTGGCCATGGCATTCCACGTGGCGTGGATCACTGCCGCGCTCAGCACCAGTGCCAACGCCGCGCCGGTCACCGGGTCACCCTACGGGCGCGACGAAGGAGCTGTCAACTCTCGTATAATGACGCGGAGCCGAACTCACCCGATCGGAGGTCCTCGCGTGCCCTACTCGCTCCGGCTGATCGAAGACACGCTCGCTCCCGGAGCGCGCTACTCACCCGCGCTGGGCTCGGCCGCGGGCGTCCTCTATCTCGCGGGCGGAGAGATGCGTGTCGCCGACGGTGCCGCCGCGCCCCTCGAGTCGGGCCGCGCGCAGATGGGGGCGAGGCCGGCAGCGATCGCGGGACCCGAGGGAGCCCGCCTCCTCCGCTTCGAGCTCGTGCGGCAGCCGCCCCCGCGGGCGGGCGGACGCGTGCTCCTCGAGCATCCGATGGCCCTCGATCCTCGCAGGTCGTGGCTCCTGCGCTGCGACCGCGTGGACTTCGAGCGTGGCGCGGTAGCTCCTCTCCACGGTCACCGGGGCGGAGGCATCCGCTGCCTTCTCCGCGGACGCCTCGACGTGACGGTGGGGGAGGGACCGATGCGGGCCATGCGTCCGTGGGACGCGTGGTTCGAGAGCGGAAAGGAGCCCGTCCTCGCCGTGGCCTCCCGGGACGAGGACACGTCCTTCATTCGGGTGGCCGTGCTGCCCGCGGAGATCCGTGGGCAGAGCTCCATCGTCTACGTGAACGCGGCGGACGCCACGCGCGGCAAGCCTCGCACCTACACCGTCTTCGTGGACGAGCCGATTGCCCTCTGAGCGCGCAGGCCTCGCGGCATGAAGGATCTCGAATTTCGAGACGGGCTCGAGCTTGACTGGATCACCGTCACGAGCGATGTGAAGGTGAAGGCGGACGAGCCCGTGCGTCTCGTCGAGGAACGGCGGCGCTGAGGCCACCCACCGCGAGGCCCGCCGCCGCGCTCCGGAGGGCCCAGGCCGCCCTCGCCGACGGACGCGCGGCCGAAGCCGAGGTCATATGCCGTCGTGCCCTCGCGGGCGCTCCGCGCGATGTGCAGCTTCGCGCGCTGCTCGGCGCCGCCCTTCGCCGCCAGCATCGCCCCGACGAAGCCCTCGCGGAATTCCAGGAGGTGGTGAGGGCGTGGCCGCGCTCGCCGGCTGCCCATTTGGATCTGGGCGCCCTCTTCCTCGAGCAGCGCCGCTGGAGCGAGGCCGTGGCCGCTCTGCGCGCGACGCTCGATCTGGCCCCGCGCACGGTCGAGGCCCATTTCAAGCTCGGGCTCGCCCTGGAGCGGCAGCGGCTGTGGGCGGAGGCCGGGGCGGCCTACGGCGAGGCCCTACGGCTCAAGCCACGCCACGCCCTCGCCCATCTGCGTCTCGGGCTGGTATACCGGCGGCAGGGGCGGCTCGTCGAG
Organism: Candidatus Methylomirabilota bacterium; assembly: GCA_036005985.1. Classification (GTDB taxonomy): domain Bacteria; phylum Methylomirabilota; class Methylomirabilia; order Rokubacteriales; family CSP1-6; genus AR37. The sequence continues at coordinate 4,326 of DASYQB010000338.1, forward strand.
GAGGAAGCGGCCTTCCGCTCGGCCGCCGACATCGCGCCCTCGCTCGCCGACGCGCACGTGGCCCTCGCGGGAACGTTGGCGCGTCAGGGGCGCCACGCCGAGGCCGAGACCCGATACCGCATGGCGCTCGAGTGCGCCCCGCGTCACGCCATCGCCTGCGAGGGCCTGGGCGTTCTCCTCCTCGCCCGAGGTCGACTCGACGAGGCGACGCGCGCTCTGGCCGACGCCCATCGTCACGACCCGCGCCGGCTGCGCTCGCTCGTTCACCTCGCCGATGCTCTGAGGCGGGGGCGGCGGTTCGGCGAAGCGGCCGCGCGCTATCGCGAGGCCATCCGTCAGCGGCCCGGTCTGGCCCGGCTCCACGGCTGTCTTGGCCTCGCCCTGTGGCGACTGCGGCGGCATAGCGAGGCGGCGGCGGCGTGGCGCGACGCGGCCCGGCTCGATCCTGAGCGCGGGCTCTGGCATCGGTGGCACGGTGTCGCGCTGGACCGGCTGGGCCGGCTCCCCGAGGCGTCGGCGGCATTCGGCCGCGCCTTGAGCGTGAATGGCGACGACGCCGCCGCCTGGCTGGGGCTCGCCGCGGTGAGCCGCCGCCAGGGCGACTGGGCGCAGGAAGCGCAGGCCTATGCGCGGGCCGCCGCGCTTCGTCCGGACGACGCGCGGATCTACGCCGATCTCGGCGTGGCCTTCGAGGCGCAAGGACTCGAGCCCAATGCCGAGGCCGCCTTCCGCGAAGCGGTGCGGCTCGCCCCCGATCACGCCGATCATCACCTCGATCTCGGCATCGCCCTCGGCCGGCAGGGACGGCACGCGGAGGCCGAGGCCGCGCTACGCGAGGCGATACGGCTGAGCCCGGGCGACGTCGTCGCGTGGGCGAACTTTGCCCTCGGCCTGGGCCGGCAGGGACGCTACGCGGAATCGGAGCGCGCCTACCGGGAAGCGGTCCGGCTCAAGCCCGAGGGTGCCGCGCTTCATCGCGGGCTGGGAATGGGTCTCTATTTCCTCGGACGCTACGAGGCGGCCGAGTCCGCCTTCCGCGAAGCGGTCCGACTCAATCCCGGCTATGCGCGCGCGTGGGCGGACCTGGGAGAGCTCCTCGGCGAGCAGCGGCGATTCGCGGAGGCCGCGGACGTGCTCCGCGAGTCCATCCGGGTCAAGCCGCAGCGCATCGCCTCCTATCGAAGCCTCGGACGCGTGCTCCTGTCCCAGGGGCTCTACGGGGAGGCCGAGGAGGTGTATCGCGCCGCCTTGAGCCTGCGCCCCGCGGACTCCCAGAGCCACTTCAATCTCTGGAGGGCTCTGGAGCATCAGGGCAAGCACGCCGCGTGCGAGGCCGCGTATCGCGAGGCCATCCGGATCAGGCCCGACCATGCCGAGGCGCACGCGCGGCTCGGCGATGTCCTCGACCGGCTCGGTCGCGTGGAGGACGCCCTCGTCGCGTGGCGCGAGGCGGTGCGCCTGGCTCCGAGCGAAGTGCGCTATCGCCACGCGCTGGAGACGCTCGTCGGCCGTCGGCGGGCAGACCATTGGGAGGACGGGGCGACCTAGGCGGGTCCGGGTGCGGTATCCGCCTCTATGGCGGAGACCCGGGTGTAGCTGATGCCGAACTTCGCGCCGCGCTGGTCGAGGATCACTCCGTCTTCCGTGACCTGGCAGAGCGTGCCCTTGATCGGATCCGCGGCGTTGCGCACCGCGACGAGGACGCGCCGGCCGAGGAGCGGCTCCGCCTCCGCCTTCCACATCAGGTCGAGATCCGAAAGCGCGGCGCCGTCCGACGGCGTGAGCTCGGTGATGCGCCCCATGCCGGGAACGACCAGTCCGGCGCGGGCGCTTCCGGTCCTCTTCGCGGCCGACGGACGAGGCGGGGCGGCCCCGGACGCGGACACGGCGGGGCCGGTCGGGCCCACGGCGTGAGAGAGGCCGGGTTCCGGCTCGATGACCATTGCCACGGGGGCGTGCGACGGCACGGCGTGCGACGCGCTCGTTCCGTTCACCTCGATCTCGCGGAGGATGTCGGAGAGCCGGGCGATCATGACCGAATAGATGTAGAAGCCGATCATGGCGAGAGCGAGGGCGGAGCCCAGGCCGATCTGGGCGGTGGCTTGCTGGAGCACGTTCAGGGCGTACAGGGTGTAGGCGAAGAGGAGCAGGGGCAGGACGGAGATGAGGGCGAAGACGACCGAGGATGCCCGTCGGAGAGTATACGTGCGGGGCGACCGCTCCCTCGCCATGGATCGATGCTAGCGCGGCACCCGCAGGGGGCCCGCATTTTTCCGTGCCGTGGCGCGCCGATCGCTCCGGGGCTTCGATCCGCATGATAGGATGCCGCCGTGACTCGATCCCGCCGCGGCCTGCGCGATCTGCGCGGCTTCATCTTCGATCTCGACGGCTGCGTGTGGACGGGCGACGTCCTCATGCCCGGCGCCGCCGAGGTGCTCGCCCTCCTGCGCAGCCAGGGCCGGGCGGTGACCTTCCTCACCAACAACTCGCGCGCCCGCGCCTCCAGCATGCAGGCCAAGCTCGAGCGGCTCGGGGTGCAGGCCGCCGTCAACGAAGTGCTCACGCCTCTCGAGATCCTCGGTCGCGTGCTCGACAAGCACGTGGCCCCCGGTGCGCGCGTGCTCGCCATCGGCGGCCCCGAGCTGGAGGCGGCGGTGGTGGACGGCGGGCACGTGCTCGTCTCCCAGGATCAATACCGCGAGGCGCAGGCGGTGGTGGTGGGCAATGACTTCGACTTCTCCTTCGCGCGTCTCACCGCGGCCTCCCGCGCCGTGGCGGGCGGTGCAGCCTTTCTCACCCCCAACCTCGATGCGCGGCTGCCCGTGGAGGGCGACGACTTTCTCCCGGGCTGCGGCGCCATCGTGGAGGCGGTGGCGGCGGCCGCCGGCTCGCGCCCGCTCGTGGTGGGCAAGCCGGAGCCCCCGCTCTTCGAGCTGGCCCTCTCGCGCATGGGACTCGACGCGAACGACGCAGCCATGGTGGGCGACAGCGTGGATTCCGACATTCGCGGAGCCCGCCGGGTCGGGCTGACCGCCGTGCTCTTCGCGCCCAAGGGCGGACTCGATGGCGTGGCTCACTATATGGTGAAGTCCATGCCGCAGCTGCGCCGTCTCCTCGAGACGTACACGACCTGATGCGCGCTCTCCTGCATTCCGGAGGCCTCCTACTCAGGCCCGAAGGTCTGCGAGAGATCGCCGACTTCGTCGAGGGAGGAAGCCGCGTCGCCCTCGTCACCGCGGCGAGCATGCACGACGAGGCCGCCACCTTTGCCCGGCTCCAGGCCTTCCTCTCGCCCCCTCCGCCGGCCGGGGCCGGGCTCGATCTCCTGCACCTGCGGTGGAACGATCGCCCCCTCGAGACGCTCGCCCACGCCGAGGCGCTCTTCATGGGCGGGGGTAACACCTACGCGCTCCTCAAGCGCCTGCGGGAGTCGGGACTGCTTCCGGCGATTCGTGAGCGCGTGCTCGCGGGCATGCCCTATCTGGGGGCGAGCGCCGGATCCAACGTGGCGGGGCCGACCATCCTGACCACCAACGACTGGAATGTCGTGGGGCTCGATCGCTTCGATGCGCTGGGTCTCGTCTCCTTCAACATCAATCCCCACTATAAGGAGACGGATCCCACCATGGCGCCGGGCAGCGAGACGCGCGACGAGCGGATCGCCGAGTACCACGTGGTCAACGCCAATCCCGTGGTCGGGCTCGAGGAGGGGGCGCTCGTCCGCGTCGAGAACGGGGCGGTGACGGCGCGCGGTACCGCTCGGGTCAAGATCTTCCGGCGTGGCCAGGCGCCAACCTGGCACGAGGCGGGGGAACGGCTCGTCCTCGAGGCCTGAGCCGCGGACCAGCCCGTATTCGCGCCAGCCGATCGGCCAGCTCCTATCTTCGAGGAAGTAGATGTCGCTCTCGGGGGCCATGGTAAGCACCTGGAGCGGCAACTTCCCTGCCACAGGCGCTGCGTTCTCGCCTTGGGGGCAAAGCCGGGTAATACCTCGCGGCGGAGACGGGATGTGAGAAGTGGCCGCCGCGGAGGCGTCACATCGCGGTGGCCCGGGCTGACACTTCTGTCAGGAGGCGGACAGGCCGGGATCTACCGGACCTCGTCCCTCGCGCACACACTCCCGGTGGATGGCCCCGCCGAGCATCGCCATCACCGCGGCCACCACCAACGAGAGCGCGGCGAACACGCCCCAGGCCGCGCGGTAGGAATCGCTCGCCTCCAGCACGGTGCCGAAGAGCGGGGCGCCGAGCAGCAGCCCCACCACGATGGCCGCGAAGGACACGCCGCTCAGCAAGCCGGACTGCCGCGGACCACCCGCCTCGGCGCTCGCGATGAAATAGATCCCCACCCACCCGTGGGCGCCGATGCCCGCCGCGAAGGCGAGGGCGGCCGCCACCATCGCCTGAGGCATGGGCGCCAGGGCGTAGGCGAGAAAGACGGCGGCGCCGATCAGCGAGGAGAGCACGAGCCACGGCGGACGGCGTCCGCTCAGCCACCGGTCACTGGCCGCGCCCAGCCCGAGCCGGGCCGCGGCGCCTCCGCCCTGGGCCGCGGCGACAAGCGCGCCCGCCGCCACTGCAGTCATCCCGAGCACCTGGACTCCGTAGAGAGGCAGGTAGGCGAGCACCGCGGATTGGGTCATGCCGAGCACGACTCCCGTGCTGAAGAGCACGAGCAGGGCAGGACGCTTGAGCCACCACCAGCTGCTCTCGGGAGTCGCGTCCGCCCCCGCCGCCGCGCTCGTGCGTGCCGTGCCGAGGGGAGCGAGGAGCGGCCAGCTCGCGAAGGCGGGCGTGCCCATGACGATGGCGCAGGTGGCCACCGCCGTCCGCCAGCCGAGGGCGGCGGCGATGGGGGGCAGGACGAGGGCCGAGATCACGCCTCCCACCGTCAGTCCCATCTGCTTGATCCCCATGGCGATGCCCCGCTCACGCACCGGGAAGAGATCGACGATGGCTTTGCCCAGCACAGGGTTGACCACGCTCCATCCCACGCCGGCGAGAAAGAGGCAGCCGAGGAACATCCAGAAGTGCGGGACGACTGCGGCGAGGGCGAGGCCGCCCGCGCCCAGGGTCAGCCCGCCCAGGAAGGTCGGACGCACGCCCCAGCGATCGGCGAGATGGCCGGCGGGAAGCGAGAAGAACAGCCCGCCCAGATAGACCGACGGAACGATGAAGGCGACGTCGAGGCGCGAGAGGCGGAAGCCTTCCACGAGAGCGGGGGCGAGCGGCGAGACCCCGAGCATGCCGAAGGCGCCCATGCCGTAGGCCACGGTGAGCAGGGTGAGGAGGAGCCAGCGTCGCGGCGAGGCGGCCGCCGGAAGGGTGTCGAGCGGCACGGAGCCGGGCGATCAGCCGATGAAGAGGCCGCCGTTAGGGGAGAGCCACTGGCCGGTGAAGAACGAGCTGTCGTCCGAGGCGAGGAAGAGCGCGGTCTTCGCCACCTCGGCGGGCTCCGCCCAGCGACCGAGGGGGGTGCGTGCGGTGAGGGCCTTGCGCATGAGCGGGGACACGGGCTGGGTCATGGGAGTGTCGATGAAGCCGGGGCAGATCGCGTTCACCCGGATGTTGCGGGAGCCCACCTCGCGCGCCACCGCACGCGTGAAGCCCAGGATGCCCGCCTTGGCCGCGCTGTAGTGGGACACGGTCTCGAGGCCCATGAGGCCGGCCACGCTCGACATGTTGACGATGACGCCCTGGTTGCGCCGGCTCATGAGGCGGAGGGCCTCGCGGGTGCAGAAGAACGTGCCATTCAGGTGCACGCCGATCATGCGCAGCCACGCCTCGTCGGTCATCTCCTGGGTGATGTCCCAGTGCGTGGTGACGCCCTGCTCGCTCAGCATCTCCATGATGCGCGTGTCGGACTTCTCGCGAAGCTTGTCCCGATCGCCGGGAGCGGTCACCGCGATGCCCGCGTTGTTGACGAGCACGTCGAGGACACCGAGATCGCGATCCACCTCCGCGAACATCGCCTTCACCTGGCCGCTGTCCGCCACGTCGGCCTGGATAGCCCTCGCTCCGGCGGCCCGGGCGCCCAGGCTTTCCACGGTCTCCTTGGCCGCGAGGGCGTTCACGTCGTTGGCCACGATGCGCGCACCTTCCTCGGCGAAGAGCTGGGCGATGGCACGGCCGATGCCCGAGCCGGCGCCCGTGATGAGGGCGACCTTGCCTTTGAGTTTCACTTGTCGAGCCAGGTGACCATGAGGCGCCCGCCGTAGTCGTGGCCGATATTGGGCGCGAAGTTCTTCACGTAGGGCTCCCAGGCCGCCACCGCGTTGACCGACGGGCCGTAGAGGGCGTAGGCCTGGGTGGACACGTAGCGCTGGATGTCGTAGATGATCTCGCGGCGCTTGGCCACGTTGAAGGTGCGGCGCTGCAGCTTGATCATGTCGGCGAGCTTGGGATCGTTGACCCCGGAGGCGTTGAGGGGCTGTCCGGGCATGAAGTAGCGATAGAGATAGCTGTCGGGGTCGGCCCAGATCCCGAAGAGACCGGCGGCCATCTTGTCGAACTTGCCGAAGAGCGCAGTGGAGATGAAAGCGCCGTACTCCTTCATCTTGAGCTCTGCCTCGATGCCGCCCTTCTTCCAGCTCGCGATGGTCACCTCCACCCCGTCCATGTAGTCGGGGCCGTAGCCGGCCGTGGTCTCCATGGTGGTCTTGTAGCCGTTGGGGAGGCCCGCCTCCGCGAGGAGCTTCTTCGCTTCCCGCGGGTCGAACTCGAAGAGCCGCCGTCCTTCCGGGGGGAGCTGGTCGATGGGGATGGACCAGTCCTTGAACGCGGCAGGCACGGCGGGATTGGGTACGCCGAATCCGCCCTGCGACCAGCTGTTGGTCTCGAGGACCTCTTTCCAGTTGCTCGCCGCGGCGAGGGCGCGCCGCATGCGGATATCCTTGAACGGCTCCTGGTCGACATGGATCCAGGTGACGCCCCCGAAGACCACCGTGTAGTCCTGGGTCTGCAACCCCGGCTTGCGCTGCTTGGCCGCTGCGAGGTCGCTCCGCCGGACCACCATCCCGTACTCCGGGCCGAAGTCATAGCGGCCGGTGAGCCAGGCCGCGAAGGCCGAAGCGGGATCGGTGTCGATGGACATGTCCACGTTGTCCACGTAGGGCAGCCCGGGCACGAAGTAGGTCGGGTTGCGCACGAAGGTGAGGCGCAGATTCGGCTCGTAGCGCTCGAGCATCCACGGGCCCGTCCCGATGCAGCTCTCCGGCTTCTTGAGATCCCCGTGCTGCTCCACCACCTCCTTGGCGATGATCCAGGTCGAGGTGGAGGCGAGGGCCTCGAGGAGCCAGGCGAACGGCTCCTTCATGGTGAACTTCACCGTGTACTTGTCGACGACCTCGATCTTCTCCACCTGCTCGAGGATGCCGCGATTGGGGTTGGTGCTGCCCCCGAAGCGCTCGTAGGTGTACTTCACGTCCTCCGCTGTCACCTCGCGCCCGTTGACCGGGGGCTTGTTGTGCCAGCGCGCTCCCCGGCGGAGCTTGAAGATGTAGGTCGTATCATTGGGCTGCGTCCACGACTCCGCGAGGTCGGGCTCGATCGGCGTCGTCCCCGGCTTCACCACCGACCCCGCCTTGACCTTGACGAGACGGCTGTGGGTGAAGGACAGCGGCACCATGGTGGTGAAGGCCACCGTCTGCTGCGGGTCGAAGTGCACGGGAGCAAGGTGGAAGCGGATGCGGAACGTGCCGCCGCGCTTGGGCGTCTGCGCTCCCGCCTCGCCGGGACAGACGAGGGACAGGCCGGCGCCGGCGGCGCCCGCCGCCACGGCCACGCCGCCGAGCTTGAGGAGATCCCGTCGGGTGAGGGAAGAAGGGTGCGGAACGTCCATGTCCGTGTGTCCTCCTGTGCTCAGAATGTGACGGGGAGCGACTTGAGCCCACGCAGCGTCGAGGACTCGCGCCACTCCGGAACGCTGGAGACGAGGGCGAGCTTGGGCATGCGGCGCAGCAGGGTCCCGAGGGCGATCTGGCCTTCGAGGCGGGCGAGGGGGGCTCCGAGACAGAAGTGGATGCCGAAGCCGAACGCGATGTGGCGATTGTCCTTCCGCGAGACGTCGAGACGATCGGGATCGGCGAACTGCTTGGGATCGCGATTGGCGGCGCCGATGACGGACACCACCACCGAGTCCTTGGGGATCTGCTTGCCCCCGATCTCCACCTCGGCCGTGGTCATGCGCCCCGTGCGCTGCACGGGACCGTCGAAGCGCAGGAGCTCCTCGACGCCGGTCTGGATCAGCCCCGGGTCGTCCCGAAGCGCCCGAAGCTGATCCGGATGCTGGAGGAGGGCAAAGAGACCGTTGCCGATCAGGTTGACGGTGGTCTCGTGACCGGCGATGAGGAGGAGCATGCAGGTCGACACGAGCTCGCCCTCGCTGAGCTTGTTGCCCTCTTCCTCGGCTGCGATGAGGGCGGAGAGGAGGTCAGGCTTCGGGTCTTTCCGTCGGGTGGCAATGAGGGCGCGAAAATAGTCTGCGAGCCCGGCGCGGGCCTCCCGGCCGCGGGGAATGACCTCGGAGTCGGCGGGCAGGATGCCCGCGTCGAGGCTCCGCGCGATATCGGTGGACCACGTCTTGAAGATGTCCTGGTCCGAGGCGGGCACGCCCAGCATCTCGCAGATGACGGTGACGGGCAGGGGATAGGCAAGGTCCTCGATCACGTCCATGGCCCGCGCGCCCTCCACGCGGTCGAGCAGCCCGTCCACGATCTCCTGGACGTGCGGGCGCATCACTTCCACCACTCGCGGGGTGAAGGCGCGACTCACCAGCGCGCGCAGGCGCGTGTGATCGGGTGGGTCCTGGAACAGCATGTCCCGGGCCCGCGACGTGTCCTGGGTCAGGCCGAGCCGTGTCTCCATGAGCTTGGCCATGCCCTCGCGGCCGAAGCGCGGGTCGCGGAGGATCATCACTGCGTCGTTATAGCGGGTGCATACCCAGAATCCCAGCGGGGTCTGGTGCACGGGGTCTTCTTCGCGGAGGGCTCGATAGAAGGGGTAGGGGTTCGAGTGGAATTCGGGCATGAGCGGATTGAACACGGCCTGAGTCGACGCCACCTTGGGACCGCCTTTCGGACTTGAGTGCGGAGATTGAGCGGGAGTCTACGCGGGTTCGAGGCAGCGTGTCAAAGGCCGGCGCCCTCGCGCGAGGTGAGCTGCCACTTGAGCACCTTGCCCGTGGCGCTCTTGGGTAGTTCCCTCACGACCGACACGCGGCGTGGGTACTTGAAGGCGGCGAGCTGCCCGCGGCAGAATGCCACCAGCTCGTCCCCGTCCACCTGCGCGCCCGGGCGGAGGATGACGAAGGCCGCCACCTCCTCGCCGAGGGCGGCGTCGGGAATGCCCACCACTGCCGCCTCCGCCACCGCGTGGTGAGCGAGGAGCGCGGCCTCGACCTCGCCGGGCACCACGGAATAGCCGCCGCGCAGGATCAGCTCCTTCTTCCGCCCCACGATGGTGACGAAGCCGGCGGGCGAGATCCGCGCGAGGTCGCCCGTCCGGAACCATCCATCGCGCATGACGGCGTGGGTCTCCGTCTCCGCGCGCAGGTAGCCGTCCATGGCCGCGGGGGAGCGGATCCACAGCTCGCCCACCTCGCCCGCTCCGCACGCCTCCCCCGCGTCGTCAACCACGCGCAGCTCGACCTCCGGCACCGCGCGCCCGATGGCGTCCGGAAAGTCCGCCGCTTCGTCGGCCAGGTACGAGATCGGACGGAAGAGCTCGGTCATGCCGAAGCCCCGGAGGATTCTCACCCCCGTGCGTCGCCGCCACGCCTCGGCGAGCTCCCAGGAGCAGGGGGCGGCCCCGGACAGGGACAGGCGGAGCGTGGAGCAGGCCGCCGGGGACAGCGCGGGCACCTCCAGCATCTTCTGGAACATGGTGGCCACGGCGGGAAGCACGGTGACCCGATGTCGCGAGAGGGCGTGGAGCGTCTCCTCGGCGACGAAGCGCTCGCGGACAGCCACGGTGGCGCCCGCGAGGAGGGGGGCGAGGAGTGCGCCGTTGAGGCCGAAGGAGTGGGCGAGGGGGAGCGCGGCCAGCACCACGTCGTCCGGCGTCAATCGCATCACGGGACCCGCCCACGACTCGTTGGCGGCGCGAAGCGCGGCATGGGAGAGCACGGCGCCCTTGGGCTGCCCCGTGCTTCCGGATGTGTAGAGGATGAGCGCGGGCGCCACCGTGTCGGCGCTGGGCCACTCGGCCTCGTCCGCGGGCACGTCCTCGAGGACGGCGGAAGGGTGAAGATGATCCAGCACGCGCCCCCGCTCGCCCGCCGACAGCAGCGGATTCAAGGGTGCGATGGTCACGCCGAGCTTGAGCCCACCCCACAGCGTGGCGGCGAAGCCCCAGCCATTGCCCATGATCACGGCGATCGTGTCTCCCGCGACGACTCCGCGGCGGGAGAGCAATCGCGCCACGCCTCCCGCTCGCCGCTCGAGGGCCCTCCAGGTCAGCGCGCCGTCTTCCCAGACGAGGGCCGGGGCCTCGGGCCGCTGGAGGGCCACCGCATCGAGGCGGGCCGCGAAATTCCCCGTCACGTCTTTCGGGGATCCTTGAGACCGAGGTCGCCCAGTCCGTAGTCCTTCAAGTTGACGCGTTGCCAGGTCTCCGGCGGCACCCGGTGGCGCGGGGTGAAGCCGGCGAGGGAGGGCTTGGCCGTGGCGTCCACTCCCCATTTCGCCGAGTAGCCGTCCTGCGCGGTGGACGGATCGAGGTCGGAGCCGCGCGCGTGGGTGATGATGGTGAGGTCGCGGTCGGGCTGACAGCGGGTGGCGATGGCCCACGTCACCTGCCGGTCATCGAAGATGTCCACGTCGTGGTCGACCACCACCACGCGCTTCATGTACATGTCCGCGCCGAGCACGGAGAGGATGGCGTTCTTGGCCTGGCCGGGCAGGCGCTGCTCGAGCGACACGTAGCACGTGAAGGGTCCCGGCACCCGCACCGCTTTCACCGACGGCACCATGGCGCGGACGGCGCGGTAGAGATTGGCCTCCATGGGGATGGTGGACAGCAGCATGTGGTCGAGGTGGGCCACCGTGATGTCCTGGAAATAGGCGCCCGTGCGGTGGGTGATCGCCTTTACCTTGACCACTTCGCGCTCCCGCTCGCCCAGGCTATAGCCGGTGAACTCGCCGAAGGGACCCTCGGCCGTCCGCGCCTCCGGCTGTATCTCGGCCTCGATGATGATCTCGGCATGGGCAGGCACGAGCACGTCGGACGTCTCGCACTTGACGAGCTCAAGCGGCTCGCGCAGAAGGGCGCCCATGATGGCCCGCTCGTCTTCGTCGATGGAGCCGATGGCCAGCGCGCCCAGGGCGATGGCGGGGTGCACGCCGATGGCGAAGCCCACGGGTAAGGGCGCTCCCCGTGACTCGGCGATGCGCTGGAACTCCCACAGGTGCTTGCCGAGGGTGAGATGAATCGACGTGGTGTCGCGTCCCTTGATCATGAGGCGGTTGTAGGCGCAGTTCCAGTTCTCGCAGGTGGGGTCCTTGGCGAAGGAGATGGCGGCGGTGAAGTAGGCGCCGGCGTCCCCCTCGTGATGGAGGATCTGTGGCAGGTCGTAGAGATTGACGCGCTCGCCGGTGAGGATCACGTCCTTGCACGGCCCGCTCGTCACGATCTTCGGGGCGATGGGCTTGTCCATGGCGCGGAGATACGTCGTGAGCATGTCCGACGGCGCCGCGCCCATGGCGAGGGCGAGGCGGGAGCGGCTCGCGTGGAGATTCGTGAGCACGGGAAACTTCGTGCCGCGCATTCGCTCCGCGATGACCACGGGCCGCCGCCGCGCTTCGCGCTCGAGCTTGACCACGAGGGCGGTCAGCTCGTAGGCGGGATCCATCTCTCTGGAGATGGTGACGATCTCCTCGGGCTGGGTGCGCTTCATAAGGTCGAGATACTCAGGAAGGCTCTGGGCCATGGTCGCTCCCTCGGTTCGGGCGTGGTGTCAGTTCGAGCGTTGAAGCCAGGGGCATCCCACCCGCTCCAGCCACTGGAGCAGCCAGGTGGCGGCCACGCCGAGCAGGCCGAAGGTGACGACGCCCGCGAAGACCTTTCTGGTGTCGAGGAGCTGGAAGGCTTCCCACAGGAGAAAGCCCAGCCCCGCCTTGGTCGCCTCGATCTCCGTGATGAAGACGAGGATGAGGGCCATGCCCGCGCCCAGGCGCAGCCCGGTGAAGATGTTGGGCAAGGCACCGGGCAGGATGACCTTGGTGAAGATCTGCCTCTGCGTTGCCCCCAGATCTCTGGCCGCCTTGAGAAGCACGGGATTGATGGACTTCACCCCCGTGATGGTGTTGACGAGCACGAGGAAGAGCACACCGATGGCGATGGTGGCGACCTTGGAGGCATCGCCCAGCCCGAACCAGAGGAGGAAGATCGGGAAGAGGGCCGATTTCGGTATGGGATAGACGGCGGCAACCCACGGGTCGAGCACGTCCTCGATCCACCCCACCGCGCCTGCGAGGAGACCCAGCACGATGCCGATGGCCGCGCCGTACACGAAGCCCTGCACGACCCGGTTCAGGCTCACGAGGACGGCCCACGGCAGCTGGCCGGAGCGGGTCATCTCCCACATGGAGGTGAGCACGGACAGCGGCGCGGGGAGAAAGAGCTCGCTGAGCTTCCCCGTCTGGACGAGAAGCTGCCAGAGCACGAGCAGCCCGGCCACGGAGGCGATCTGGCGGAGATGGGACGCCGTCACAGGGCCATGGCCTGCGTCACCTCTTCGCCGAGGAGGACGTCGAGGTGATCGAGCATCTCCGCTTCCGCCCGCCCCGTCACGTGGCGGGGGCGGGCCAGGGGCACCTCCACGATCCGCTTGATCCGCCCCGGCCCCGCCGTCATGAGCACGATGCGGCTGCCCAGGAGCACCGCTTCCTGGAGACTGTGCGTGACGTACACGAAGGTCTTGCCCGTCTCCTTCCAGATGCGGAGCAGCTCGTCCTGCAGCACGCGGCGGGTCTGGGCGTCGAGGGCGGCCAGCGGCTCGTCGAAGAGGAGGATCTGCGGATCGTTGGCGAGAGCGCGGGCGAGGGCCACGCGCTGGCGCATGCCTCCCGAGAGCTCGTGAGGGTATCGATGCTCGGCGCCCTTGAGATTCACGAGCTCGATGAGCCGGCGGGCCTTGGCCTCGCGCTCCCCGCGCGGCACCCGCCGCACCTCGGGCCCGAAGACGATGTTGCCGAGCACGGTGCGCCACGGGAAGAGCGCGTAGTCCTGGAACACCATGCTCGTGAGCTTGCCGTGCCCGTCCGCGGCGGGGAAGCGGATCTCGCCCGCGGAGGGCGCCTCGAGGCCCGCGATGATCTGGAGCAGGGTGGACTTGCCGCAGCCGGAGGGGCCGAGGAAGATCAGGAACTCCCCGGGCTGCACGTCGAGGGTGATGGACTGGAGCGCGCTCACGCGCTCGCCGGTGCGCCTGATCAGCCAGTCCTTGCCGATGTCACGGAGCGCGAGGAGCAACCCGCCTCCCGCCTATTCGAGGAAGGTGAGATCCACCACGCGCTCCATCGGCACCTTCTCCTTCACCCATCCCATCTGATGAAACCAGTCCTGCATCGCGGCCAGGTCGGGCACCCGCGGCTTGCCGCTCACGTCGACGTAGGGCGGAAACGTCCCCTGGATCGTCTCCACGGGCAGCTTCATGTGCTTTGAAATAAAGCCCGCGATTTCTGCGTCCTTGAGGCCGCGCTGATTGTAGAGCTTCACGCCCTGCAGATACGCCTGAAGGAACTCCCGCGCCACCTTGGGCCGCTCCTTCATGAACTTGCCCGCGTACATGATCACCGCGACCTGGAAGGTGCTGATGACCGGCGTCTGCTCGGTCAGGAAGAGGCGGACGCCCACCTTTTGCAGCTCCGCCTGCATCCCCCACGGCTCGGGCACGAAGGCGGCGTCCACCGCTTTGGCGGCCAGAGCCTTGATGCCTTCCGGGTAGCCGAGATACACGACCTCGACGCCATCGTAGCCGATGCCTCCATGCTCGAGCATCCTGGCGAGCATGTAGTCGAAATTGATGCCCTTGGCCCCGCTGGCGATCTTGAGTCCCTTGAGATCCTTGATGGACTTGACGCGCCCCGAGTCGACGAGGTCCTTGCGCACGACGAGGGGGGTGAAGTTGTAACCGGGGCGAGACTGGCCCTTGTCGGCCACGATCTTGAAGTCCATGCCGCCCGCGATGGCATTGAAGAGGCCGGCCGATGGGCTGCCGATGGCCACGTCGAGTTGGCCGGTCGCGAGGGCGGGCACCATCTTGGCCCCGGAGGCGAACGGCTCGATCTCCACCGTGATGCCGCGCGACTGGAAGTAGCCCTTGTCGATGGCGACGTAGAGCCCGACATTGGAGATGGACGGCAGCTCGCCCATGCGGACGACGTCGGCCGCGCCGGCGGCCATGGGGAGCGCGAGGAAGACGGCGAGGGCGATGGCCACGCCGGCTGCTTGCAGACGCGCGCGAATGGTCACGATCTCTCTCCTGTCGGCGTCGGCGACGCCGCGCGGGCGCGGGTGAGGTCGAAGAAGTCGCGTAAGAGTAGCGCGGGTGGCCGAGAGGATTCAAGCGCCCGGGCGGGCGATCAGAGCTTGGGCATGACCTCGCGCGCGAACAGCTCGAGGCCCGGAATGTCCTCCTGATCGAGCGTCTGCAGCAGCACGCGCTGGAGCCCCGCCTGCTTCCATGCCTGGAGATCGGCCGCGATGCGCGCGGGAGATCCCGCGAGGAAAGACGCGGCGTGCCAGCCCGCTTCGGTCTCGGGCAGGGCGGGGAAGGTCTCGCGGATGGTTGCGATCCGCCGCGCCACCTCGGACGGCTCGTTCCCGATCGCGCAGGGGATCATGAGCGAGCGCGCGATGGAGTCGGGATCGCGGCGGAAGGCCCGGCAGTGCTCGGCCAGCACCTGGCGCCGCTGGGTGAAGCCGGCGATGTCCACCCGGGTCACGTTCCACTCGTCGGCGAACTCGGCGACGATCTTGAGCGTGCGCTTCTCCCCGCGCCCGCCGATGACGATGCGATAGCGCCCTTTCGGCGGAAGAGGATAGCTCTCGGCCTTCGCGAGTGGGAAATAGGGCTGCTTCAGGGTGACGGGCTGTCCCTGCTCGAGGGAGCGGATGACCCGCGCACCTGCCTCCAGCCGGTCGAGCCGCTCCTTGAGGGTGAAGAAGGGCACGTCGAACATGGTGTGCTCGTGCTCGTTCCACCCCGCGCCCAGGCCCAGGTCCAGCCGTCCACCAGAGAGATTGTCCACCGCGGCCGCCATCTTGGCGAGGATGGCCGGATGATAGAAGGTCAGGGGAGACACCATGGGTCCGAAGCGGATGCGCTTCGTGCGGAGAGCGAGGGCGGTGAGAGAAGTCCACGTCTCGAGCGCCGGCCGCTTGGACACGCCGCCCAGGCCCGTGAGATGGTCGGAGCGGCACAGGGATTCGAAGCCCATGTCCTCCGCCGCCTGGGCGAGGCGGAACCAGCGCTCCCAGGTGAGGCCCTCCTGTCCTTCGATCATGATGCCCACCTTCATGGCCATCCTCCTTGACTTGACACCTTACCGTATCCGCGGCCAAATGAAGCCGCGATGTCTCGTACCACCGCTCCGCGACTGCTCTTGCTGGTTCCCACCACGACCTATCGCACCGAGGCCTTCGTGGAGGCGGCCCGGCGCCTCGAGGTGGATCTGGTGGTGGCGGCGGAGAAGCCGAATACCCTGGCCGCGGCGCTGCCCGATCATCTCCTCACGCTGCCCTTCGACGATCCCGCGACGGCGGCCGCGCTCATGCAGGAGTACGCGCGGACGCGTCCCATCGCCGCGGTGGTGCCTGTGGACGATGACACCACGGTGGTC
>DASYQB010000339.1:0-15820 GCA_036005985.1 Candidatus Methylomirabilota bacterium
AGGCGTCGCACGCGAGGGAACCAGCCCGTCTGGAGATGGAGGGCCTGGGCCACGCGCTCCCCCGCCCGGCCGATACCCAGGGCGAGGTCGAACGGCCCATGCGGCCCCCGGCTGATCACGAGGTGGACCTGCTCGGCCACGGTGAGGACGACTACGCGGCCGTCGTCGCCGGCGAGCAGAGCGAAGAGGGAATGGAGAAGGTCGGCGGCGGTAGAGTCGGCGCCGAAGCGCCGGGTGACGTCGGCGCTCAGGTCATCGTGGACGTAGAGGAGCCGCGGGGTGGGTTGGGGGTAGGCGTGGCGCGCCGGCCCGGCATCATCGAGCGGCCGCTCAGCCTGGGCCATGTTGTTGGGGGCCGCGGTAGACGTAGTCGGTCCGGCAGCGCTCCATCATGGCGCGCAGGTCCTGGCGAAGCTCCTCCACGGTCGGCCGGCCCACGAACCACCAGCCGTTGTAGATGCGATGGATGGTGAGGTCAGGCAAGAGGGAAAAGGTGTAGGGCACGGCCACGTGGCCATGGCGAAATCCCGGGGCGGTGACCTCGACGAGGTCGAGCGCGGAGATGGCCCGCCGCTCGTGATCGGAGAGGAAGGTGTACGTGGCGCCGAGCCCGGTGCGGAAAGCCGCGGTGACTTCGAGCGGATCCGTCGAAACCACGGCGAGCTTGCAGTAGTTGACCGCGAGCTCGTCCTGCAGCGCCGTGAGGTGCCGTAACTGGCACGTGCACTTCGGTCACCAGTAGCCGCGATAGAAGCTCAGGATCAGCGGGTAGTCCCCGGCCAGCTTGGAGAGGCGGACCGGCTCTCCGCGGTGATCCGGCAGCTCGAGGTCCGGGAACTGCTTGCCCACGACGAGGTTGGCGTCCACGATCTTTTCCTCCTCGATCAGGCCGCCGCGGCCACCGCGAGGGCGAAGTAGTTGTCCGGATCGACGTGCCAGCTCGCGAGCCGGAGCCCGGCCTCCCCGAGCATGGACTCGGCCGACGCCCGGCTGAACTTGTAGCAGCTCTCCGTCCAGATCCCCTCGTCCGGCGACACCCGGACGGTCAGCCCCAGCGCGTGGAGATGGACCTCCTGGGGCTCTTCGGGCACGAGATGCATCTCGATGCGGGAGGCTGCCTGGTTGAAGAAGGCGACGTGCCTGAAGGCGGCGGGGTTGAAATCGCCGTCCACTTCCCGGTTCACCACGTGCAGGATGTTGCGATTGAACTCGCGGGTGATCCCGCTCGCGTCGTCGTAGGCGGCCTCGAGCACCTTCACGTCCTTGACGAGATCGAGGCCGAGGAGGAAGCGATCCCCGGAGCGGAGGAGGGCACGCACCTCGGTGAGCAACCGGCGGCGGGGAAGTGGATCGAGATTGCCGATGGTGCTACCGAGGAAGAGCACGAGGCGGCGGCCCACCGAGGCCGGCACGTGCTGGAGGTGCCGCTCGAAATCGCCCACGAGCGCCCGCACGTGGAGAAACGGATAGTCCGCGAGGAGCCGGGTGGCCGTGGCCTGCATGGTCACCTCGTCGATGTCGATGGGGACGTAGCGGATGGATTGACGGAGCCCGTTCCGGGCATCGAGGAGCCGGCGCGTCTTGGTCGCCGATCCCGCCCCCAGCTCCACGATGTCTTCCGGGGCGAGGGCGTGCATGAGGCGGGGAGCAACCTCCTCGAGGAGGGCGGCCTCGGTGCGCGTGAGATAGTACTCGGGCAGCTCCGTGATGTCCTCGAAGAGCTTCGACCCCGTCGCGTCGTAGAAATATTTCGGGGGCAGGCTCATCGGCGAAGACGTGAGGCCGCGGCGCACGTCCGCTTCGAGCGCCGCGCGCCGCTCCGTCTCGTTCGTGTACGCATGCGATCGATAGCGAATGGTCATCACCTCGTCACGAGCATCGGGTGGTCGAGAGGGCCTTGAGGGTAGACCCCATCCGGTCTGCGATCAAGCCGAGAAGGAAATTTGGACGGTGGCGACGATGCCGGTCGCCGTGACAGGCCTCCCTTCCGGACGTACACTCTGCCGAAGTGCCGGATGGCCCCATCCTTGCTATCTCCCCGACTGATCGCAACGTGACCAACGGAGGGTCAACATGGCTGAGACAGTGGTCGAGCGCCTCACCGGAGCCTGGGCACGCACCGACAGGATCTTCGAGATCCTCGCGCCGGAGGCCTTCCTCGCCCAGCCCATAGCGTTGCGCCATCCCTTCATCTTCTACGTGGGTCATCTTCCGGCCTTCGCGTGGAACCACATCTGCGCGGGTGTCCTCGGACTCCCCTCGCTCAATGCGGGCTTCGACGAGCTCTTCTCCCGGGGCATCGATCCCGACGTCGACGACCCGACCCACTGCCACGCCCATCCCGATGTGCCGGACCGCTGGCCCTCCCTCGCCGCCGTGCTCGGCTACCGCGAGCGCGTGCGCGCCGCCGTGCTGGAGTCCGTGGACGCGGTGGCGGAGCGGGCGGGGACGCATCTCATGGCGCGAGACGAGCGCGTCTTTACCATGATCATCGAGCACGAGCTCATGCATCAGGAGACGCTGCTCTACATGATGCAGCAGCTCCCCTACGACCAGAAGGTCTGTCCCGCCTGGCTGCCTCCTAAGCAACTCGGCCGGGGACGGCCGCCCGCCACCGTGCGCGTGCCCGCAGGAACGGCCACTCTCGGATGCGAGCTCGGCGATCTCCCGTTCGGCTGGGACAATGAATTTCCCTCCGCCCAGGTGCTCGTGCCGGGCTTCCATGTCGATGAGACGCCGGTGACGAACGGGCAGTTCCTCGCCTTCGTCGATGACGGCGGCTATCGGCGTCCCGAGCTCTGGAACGAGGACGACCGGGAGTGGCTCCGCGTCGAGCAACGCAGCGGCCCGCCCGTGTGGACGAAGAAGGACGGACGGTGGATCTATCGGGGATTCTTCGAGCTCCTGCCCCTGGTCAGCGTGGCCGACTGGCCCGTCTACGTGAGCCTCGCCGAGGCGCGCGCCTATGCGCGCTGGCAGGGCAAGCGCTTGCTCAGCGAGCCCGAATTCCATCGCGCCGCCTACGGAGATCCCTCGGGAGCGGAGCGAGCCTTTCCCTGGGGAGGGGCGGGGCCCGGCGAGACCCACGGCAACTTCGACTCCCGGCGCTGGTCGGCCACTCCCGTCGGGGCATATCCCGAAGGCGCGAGCGCGTGGGGCGTCCACGAGCTCATCGGCAACGGATGGGAATGGACGGACACGCCGTTCGCGGGGTTTCAAGGATTCGAGGCGTGGATTCCTGAATATCCCGGGTACTCCGCCGACTTCTTCGACGGCAAGCACTTCGTGCTCAAGGGCGCGTCGTGGGCCACCGGGGCGGAGCTTGTGCGCCGGAGCTTCCGGAACTGGTACCAGGCTCACTATCCCTACGTCTTCGCGAAGTTCCGCTGCGTATGGCCGGACTGAACCGGAGTGTCGGGGGACTGAACCGAATGTCTCAGGACGCGGCATGCGGAGCGCTCATGCCTCCTGATGGACGCGGACATGGCCGCGGCCGAAGAGCTCGAGCATGGCCAGATTGAAGGCGGGAAGATCGGCGGGCTTTTGATTGAGCGCGCTGAAGGGCCGCGTGAGCTCTACTTCCTCGAAGCCGTCGGTGACGAGGATGGCGACCTTCAGTCCTTCGAGATTTTCCATGCTGTCCTCCTTGGCCTCATGGCTCCGATGGGAGCAACGCTGATGCCACCGTCTCCTGCTCCAAGATTCCCCGCCCATGCACGCAAGGGGGAAGATGTGACCGTGTAGATTCGTACCGTCGTGTCAGTTTGCCTCCTAGGAGAGCCTAGGGCTTGAGCACGACCTTGATGCAGCCATCCTTCTTGTCTCGAAACATCCGATAGGCCTCGGGACCTTCTTCGAGCGGAAGCTGGTGGGTCACCACGAACGATGGATCGATCTCGCCCGCTTCGATCTTCCCGAGCAACCGCTGGTGATAGCGGGGCACGTGCGTCTGGCCCGTCTTGATGGTCAGCCCCTTGCCCATGGCCGCCCCGAACGGGATCTTGTCGAGAAATCCGACGTAGACGCCGGGCACCGAGATGGTGCCTCCCTTGCGGCAACACATGATCGCCTCGCGAAGCACGTGCGGCCGATCGGTGCCGATGTACGCGGCCACCTTCACCTTGTCGAACATGGCATCCACGCTGCCCCGGCCGTGCGCCTCCGTCCCCACCGCGTCGATGCACCGGTCCGGCCCGCGCCCGCCGGTCAGGGCCATCAGCCGCTCGTAGACGTCGCCGTCGTCGAAACTGATTATCTCGGCGCGACCCCGCTCTTCCGCCATCCGGAGCCTTTCCGGCACGCGATCGATGGCGATGACCCGCCCGGCATCGAGCATCCACGCGCTCTGGATGGCGAGCTGGCCGACCGGCCCGCATCCCCAGATGGCCACCGTCTCGCCCGGCTCGATCTCCGCGTTCTCCGCCGCCATGTAGCCGGTGGGAAATATGTCGGAGAGAAACAGGACCTGCTCATCGCGCAAGCCGGGAGGGATCTTGACTGGACCCACGTCGGCGAAGGGCACCCGCAGGTATTCGGCCTGGCCGCCGGGAAAACCTCCGAAGAGATGGGAGTAGCCGAAGAGGCCGGCGGGTGATTGACCCATGGCCTCGCGGGCCGCGTCGGCGTTCGGATTGGACGTGTCGCACAGGGAAAACATCTGCTTCCGGCAGAAGGAGCACGTGCCGCAGGAGATGGTGAAGGGGACGACCACCCGATCACCGCGGCGGAGCGTCTTGACGTCACGGCCCACCTCGACCACCTCACCCATGGGCTCGTGGCCGACGATGTCGCCCTTCTCCATGGAGGGCACGAAGCCGCCGTAGATGTGCAGGTCGGATCCGCAGATCGCCGTGGAGCTGACCTTCACGATGATGTCACGCGGATCCTCGATCCGCGGATCCGGCACCGTGTCGATTCTGATGTCCTCCTTGCCGTGCCAGCACAGCGCTCGCATGAATGGCTCCTTGCGTGGAAAAATTGCAAGAGCCAGACCAATCCCTGCCGATGGGCGCGAGGGCGAGACGAGACGGCGCGACGCGGGCGAGGCTTCTCGGTAAACGCTACGCGATCGACATCCGGCGTGGGCTCAGGGAAAGGAGCGAAACGTCTTCAGCATCGACCCGCGCGCCCCCGGGCCGGGCGGGGCGAAGGGCAGCACCACCGGCGTGGCCCCGGTGCGCGCGAAGGCGTTCATCTGCTCGCGGCAGAAGTCAGCGGAGCCGACGGCCCCCAGTCCATCGAGCACGCGCTCGGAGATGCCCTTCACCGCACCGGCGCGGTCGCCCGCCTTCCACGCCGCGTTCACGGCCTCCACCTCTTCCGCGAAGCCGCACTCCGCGAAGAAGCGCGCATAGACGCTGACGATGGCGTAGCCGGTGATATCCCGGGCCAGAGTCTCTCGCACCACCCCGGGCTCGTCGGTAACACACGTACGCACGTACACGGCCACGTCGATGTCGGACAGGCTACGGCCGGCGCGCTTCGCGCCCGCCTCCACGTTTGCCACCGACGCCGCCATGGCCGAAGGAGGGAGCCAGTTCAGGAGCACGCCGTCCGCCACCTCGCCCGCGAGCTCGCACATCCGGGGCCCGAGGGCGGCGAGGTAGATGCGCGGCGCGGGCGAGGCGGCGGGAATGGCGAGACGGAAATTCTTGAGCCGGTAGAACTTGCCCTCGAAGTTCACGCGCTCGCCCGCGGAGGCCATGCGGATGATCTGGACGGCCTCGCGCATCTGCTGGATGGACGGCGCGAAGGGCAGGCCGTGCCATTGGCCCACGATGATCTCGCTCGACAGCCCCAGCCCGAGGGCGAAGCGTCCCGGCGCGAGATGACCCAGGGTGGCCGCGGCCTGGCCATACACGATGGGCGTCCGCGTCTGGACGGGAATCACTCCGTTGGCGATCTTGATGGTGGTGGTGTGGGTGGCGATCAGCGTCGACAAGACGATGGCTTCGGCGCCCGAGGCCTCCCCGACCCACGCCGTGCGATAGCCCCGAGCCTCCGCTTCGCGGGCGAGGGCGGGGAACTCGGCCAGGGGCAGGGCGAGACCGGTGAGAGCGATGTCCAGGGGCATCAGATGCGCTCCCCCACGATGTACCGCTTGTTGTAGGTGTAGGGCCGCACCTCGGGCTTCCAGCGTCCGATGTCCGACGTGTCGTTCCACAGCTTGGACATGGGGAGATCGGGCCGCTCGACCTCATAGGCCGCGAGATAGCGCGGAAGTCCCGGAACCTCCGTCTTGTAGCGCACGACATTGCGGCAGCCGTCGAGCTTCAGGAGGAGCGGCACGTGCTCCGTGTCGTACAGCTCGTTGAACAGGGCTTCGCGATGCGGCTCGATATCCATGAGGACCCAGAAGATATACGGTGTCTTGTAGGTCAGCTCCGGGCTGCATCCGACCCACTCGTAAGTGGCGATCTGGCGGTTCATGGTGTGAGGCCGGATGTCCGTCGGCCAGCGCCCGCTCTCCGCGGCCGTCTTCCACGGCGCGCTCTGGAGCACGGCCGGACTGTCCAGCTCATAGGCGGCGATGTAGCGGGGATCGGTGGGCGACGGATTGCGATAGCGCGTGGCCCGGCCCACCCCGGGAACGGCCTTGAGCAGGGGCACGTGCTCCTTGTCGTAGACCTCGTTGAAGGCCGCCTCGTGATCGTGGGCCACGTCCATCCTCACCAGATGCAGGAAGCGCTTGCTCATGGCTCTCTTCTCCTTTGTGATCGCGGCTTGCGTCGAACCGGCATCTCCCTTATCTTCACTCGGGGCGGGTGACCGGCTGAATGTACCGCGTCGGGCCGCGCCGCGCACACAAACTCGCAAGGGAGACCTCCATGCCGCCTGTTGACCCCAACGAAGTCCTGATGACCGGTGAGAACTCTTTCATCCGCCTGAGCGCGGACGGCGGCAAGACGCTGACCGACCGCACGAGCCACTGGCGCGTGCTGTGGTGCCCGGCGGGGGGCGGTCACGTGCTGTTCATCCAGAGCACGCTGACCGACGGCAAGATCCGCGTGTACAGCGACAACATTGCGGTGGCCCGCTGGCTTCAGAAGACCATCGAGTCCGTGCTCTTTCCGGCCTTCGCGGACACCTCGCTCCCCGTCATCTCCGCAGCCTTCGAGCGACACGGCGGTCCCTGGTCCTCGGCCACGGAGACGATCGTGGCCGCCGACGCGCGGATCGTGATGTCGTGGTACGACTGCCTCGAGGCCTTCGTGCTCAATGCGCCTCCCGGCTTCAACAACCGCCCCATCGGCGTGTTCAGCACGTTCTTTCCCGCCCGGGCCGCCCAGCTCGAGCTCAATGGCCGCGTGGCCACGGGCAGTCCCTGGCTCGAGATGCGCGGCGACCGCCAGGGAAGCAGCGCCACCCTCGCCTGGTCCGAGACGTGGGTGAAGCCGCGCGCCTAGCGATCACAGGCCGATCCATCACGCACACCCTCAGCTTCCTCGAGCCGGGCCATTTCCACGCCGCCCTCACTCTCGGCGCGCGTCATGCGCGGGTCTCCGACGAGATCTTCGTCTACGCGCGGCCGGGAGCGGAGCTCGACGACTTCCTCGCTCTCGTCGAGGCCTTCAATCGGCGCCCCGAGCAGCCCACGGCGTGGCGGCCGATTCTCCGAACCGGTGACCGCCCGCTCGACGAGCTGATCGCGGAGCGTCCCGGCGAGCTCGTCATCCTCGCCGGACGCAACGACCGGAAGATGACGGCCATGCGCCGTCTTCACGACGCGGGGTTCCACCAGCTCGCCGACAAGCCCTGGATGGCGGAGGCGAGCGGCCTCGACGATCTCCGTCACATCATGGCGGGCGGGCCCCTTGCCGTGGAGATGATGACGGGCCGCCACGACATCACGTCGATCCTCACCGGCAAGCTCGTGCGAGAGCGCGGCGTGTTCGGCGACTTCGACGTCGACTCGGGAAAGCCCAGCATCGAGATCTCCGGCGTGCATCACCTGGAGAAGATGGTCAACGGCCGGCCCCTCCGCCGTCCTGCCTGGTACTTCGACGTCCGCGTCCAGGGCAACGGTCTCGCCGATATCCCCACCCACATGGTGGATCAGGTCCAGCGCCTGGCGGCCGCCGCGTCGCGCAGCGAGTCCGGTCCGCCCCCGCCGCTCGAGCTGCTCGCCGCGCGGACCTGGCCGACGCTCGTGCCCCGTGGCCTCTTCGCTCGCGTCACCGGTCAGTCCGTGTTCCCGCCTGAGCTCAGCGACATGATGAAGGGAGACGAGCTCGCCTACCGCGCCAACGCCGAGCTGGCCTTCCGTCTGGGCGCGGTCACCGCCGCCCTCGACACGCGATGGGATCTCTCCACGCCCCCCGGCGGCGGCGACACCCACCGCTCGGTGATCCGCGGCACCCGAGCCGAGATCCTCGTCGAGCAGCACGAGGGGACGGGCTTCCGGCGCCGTCTCTCTGTGGTTCCCCTTGGCGACGGGGATGGCGTGCGGGCGGCCCTCGCGAATGCGGTGGCCGCGTGGCAGACGGCGCACCCAGGCCTCGACGTGCTGGCCGCCGGCGCCACCTGCGAGATCCGCGTACCCCGGAGCCTCGAGGTGGGGCACGAAGCCCATTTCCCCTTGATGCTCGCCGACTTCCTCGCGCTCGTGGAAGGCGGACGCATGCCCTCCGACCTTGCCTCGGCAACTCTCGCGAAGTACACCCTCCTCGCGCAGGCCGCGGTGGCGGCCCGCCGTCCGAGCTGACCGCTCGCGGGAAAGAGGAACGATTCCCCTCGACAGGCGTTAGGGGTATCGTGACGCCATGTCGAGAGGTGGAGAGGCCGGGCAGGCATGGGAGCTGGGACGCGAGGCCTTGGCCTACGCCGACACCCTCTACAACCTCGCGCGCTATCTCGCCGGCAATGACTCCGATGCCGAAGACCTCGTGCAGGAGACATACAGCCGCGCCCTCGGCAGCTCGGGGCAATTCACTCCGGGGACCAATCTCAAGGCCTGGCTCTTCAGAATCCTGCGCAACACCTTTATCAGCCAGTACCGCCGTCAGCGTGGCAATCCGGTGGTGGGCGGCCTGGACACCGTTGCTCCCATTCCACCCGCGGCGGCCGACATCAGCTGGGTCAGGGACGACGTCGAACTCGACCGGCTGCGCAAGGTCATGGCCGAGGACATCGAGCGGGCGCTCATGACGCTGTCCGAAGACGCGCGCACGGTGATCCTCCTCGACCTCGAAGGGCTCAGCGAGGTGGAGACGGCCGAGGTCATGGGCTGCGCAGTGGGCACGGTCAAGTCGCGGCTGTCGCGGGCGCGGGCGGCGTTGCGCTTGTTACTCAAGGACTGGAAGCGGTAGGGCGCGCCTTGGATTGCCTCGACGTGCGCGAGCAGCTTCTGGATTTCCAGCAAGGACGCCTCGTCCCCGATCTCGTCACGAGCGTGCGCCGGCACCTCGACGGCTGCGGCGACTGCGCGCACGCCGATCAGGTGGAGCGCGAGCTGACCCAGGTGCTGGAGCGCCGCACGCCGCAGTATTCGGCGCCCGTCGCTCTCAAGCGGAAGCTGGCCGCGAACTGGCCCACCCCCGCCCCCGTGGTGCCGCGGAGGCGTGTCCGCTCCTGGCTGCGGCTCTTTCTTCCCCCCGTAGTTCTCGCCACTGCCGCCCTGCTGTTTCTCGTCCCCGACATGCGCGGGCTGGTCGCGCCCAAGGGCCCGGCCGCGTCGGTGATGATCGGCGAGGCGGTCAACGATCACGTGCGCCTGCTGCAGAGCGAGCGGCCGCTCGAGGTCGAGAGCAGCGGGATCCATCAGGTCATCCCGTGGTTCTCGGGCAAGCTCGACTTCGCTCCGGGAATCCGCTTCGCGGGCGACGCGGAGTTTCCTCTCCGAGGAGGAGCGGTCGGCTATTTCGTGGACCGCAAGGCGGCCGCCCTCGTCTATGGCCGGCGCCTGCACAGCATCTCCCTCTTCGTGTTCAAGGCGGAGGGACTGCCCTGGCCGAGCGCCCCCCTCGAGCCCGCCGGCCGCGCCCACGTGTACCGCACCGCGGCGCGTGGCTTCAATGTCCTGCTCTGGCGCGACGGCGAGCTCGGCTACGCTCTCGTGTCCGATGTGAGCGCGGGCGACCTGATGCTGCTCGCTTCGAAGCTCGCCCCTCCCGCCTAAGCCCCGGCTCCTCCTGGCACCCCCGTTGCATCGTCCTTGAGAAAGAGCCCGAGTAGACGGGCTGACACTCAAGGGAGAGACGCGATGATCAGGAAGCTGGATGCCGGGGGCTATCGACTCTACTCGAGGAAGCTGGACCCCAAGACGGGGAAGCGGAAGAATCTGGGAACTTTCAGAACCCGCGCGGCCGCCGAGAAGCACGAGCGGGAGGTCCAGTACTTCAAGCGTCACTGAGCCTCCCCGGCGGATACCCGCCCTACGTCGTCAGAGACTCCGCGCGAGCCAAAATCTCCGTCACGGCCTCCTCGGCGCTGCGCGTGGTGTCCACGACAAGGTGCTCCTCCGGAGGCAGCTCGGTCGCCGGCTCCCGGGCGCGCAGGAAGCGCTCGAGCAGGTCCTCGCGCGCGTCGGACAGTCCGCCCGTCCGGCGACGCAGCCGCTCTCTGATGACGCTCTCCGGCGCCTGGCATTCCACGAAGAGGAAGGCCGCGCCGCAGCGGCCCGCGAGCTCCCGCGCGTGGCGCCGGTAGTCGCGTGAGACAAACGTCGTGTCGAGGATCACCGAGCGGCCACTCTCGAGGACTCGAGCCCCGCGCCGGAGCAGCTCGTCTCGCACGCGCTTGGAGAAGGCCGCGGAATAGATCGAGGCCGGGCCCTTTTCTTCCCGCGGTATTCCCGCGAGAAACTTCCTCGTGGCGTCCGCGCTGACCAGCGGTGCTCCCGTGGATCTGGATAGCTGCTCCGCCATCGTGGTCTTCCCGGAGCCGACGACTCCACCTACCGCGAACACGACCGGGCGGGAGGAGCGTCCGCGCGCGAGAGTGACGGCCAGCTCGAAATACTCCCGCGCCTCCCTTTCCTTGCTCCGGGCCCGGTCCGGCGGCGTGCTCTCGTCGGCGGCGAGGAAGCACGCCACCTTGGCGCGCACGCAGGCGCGATAACTCATGTAGCCGCCGGCCAGAGGGAAGAAGTCATAGTCATCGGACTCGTAGGCGAACCGGCCGAGGAAGAACTCGCCGAGGTCGCGCCGTCCGTTGCGCGCGAGATCCATGGCGAGGAAGGCCACGTCCAGCGCGGGATCAGCGATGCGGAAGCGGTCGAGGAACTCGATGCAGTCGATGGCGATCGGCCCCTCGGGCATGAGATAGACGTGCTCGAGGCGGAGATCGCCGTGCCCATCGCGCGAGAGTCGAGAAGCAAGCAGGCTCGTCGACCTAGCCAGCCATTCTTTCTGGAGCGATTCCAGCTCGCCGAGGACTCGATCCGACACGAAGCGCCCGATAAAAGGCCGGAGCTGCTCGAAATTCTCTTCCACGCTCGCCCGGAGATTGCCGGACGTCTCCGGGCGAGCTTCCTCCGCGCGGTAGAAGCGGGCCAGCCTGTCCGCGAGCCGCTCGAGGTCCGCGGGGAGGAGAGCGCCACGCCGGAGGCGGGAGAGGGCGCTCCGGTCGTCGGGCAGCCTCTTCATGTGCACGGCATGGTCCACCACGTCGCCGGAGCGCGTCAGTGAGTATCCCCTCGCGTCCCGATGGACGGGCAATACGTCCAGGTAGACATCCGGCGCGAGGCGACGGTTCAGGGTCACTTCGGCCCGGCAAAAGCGCTCCCTCGCCTCCTTCGTGGAGTAGTCGAGGAAGCCGTAGTTCTTCGCCCGCTTGACCTTGAACACCGCGGTCGAGGTGCGGAAGACGAGGCTGATGTGCGTCGAGATGAACTCCACCTCGTCCGCCGGTCCCAGTAGATTCTCCGGCCGCGTGAGATCGGCGACCAGCTGATTCTCATCCTGATCGGCCATGGCTCCATCTTGCCTGCCTTCGGCCACCGTTGCCACGGTGTGATCGCCCGTGGTATGTCTCGTCCCCGATTGACTGCGCGCGCGAAAGGGCGGAACGGTTCGTGAGCGGGCAGCCGGGAGCGGAGAGCAGCGTGTCTCGCGCCCTCGAAGTCCTGTGGGTCGCCACCCGTCTCGGGCTCACCTCATTCGGCGGACCGGTCGCCCATATCGGCTACTTCCGCGAAGAATACGTGGGCCGGCGCAAGTGGCTGGACGAGGCGACCTACGTCGATCTCGTCGCCCTCTGCCAGTTCCTCCCTGGGCCGGCAAGCAGCCAGGTCGGCATGGCGATCGGCATCAGGCGCGCCGGACTGCTGGGCGGGCTCGCGGCCTGGCTCGGATTCACCCTGCCGTCCGCCATCGCGCTGGTGGCCTTTGCCTACGGCGTCCGTTCGCTCGGCGTGGCCGATGCCGGCTGGCTCCACGGTCTCAAGGTGGTCGCGGTGGCCGTGGTCGCGCTGGCCGTGTGGACGATGGCGCGATCGCTCGCCCCCGACGGCACGCGCGCCGGCATCGCGATCGTCGCCGCCACCGCCGCGCTCCTCTGGCCGACGGGGCTGGGGCAAATCACCATCATCGCGGGGGCCGCCCTCCTCGGCTGGCGGCTCTTTCCCGGCGCTCTCGCGGTCCCGGGCGCGTGCGCACGGGTTCCCGTTGGCCGTCGCATGGGCACCTTCATGCTCGCGCTGTTCGTGGCTCTGCTCGTCGCGTTGCCCGTGACTCGCGAGCTGACCGGCTTGCCCTCCCTCGCCCTCTTCGACAGCTTCTACCGCGCGGGGTCGCTCGTCTTCGGAGGAGGCCACGTCGTGCTTCCCCTCCTCCAGTCGGAGGTCGTTCCTCCCGGCTGGGTCACCAACGAGGAGTTCGTCGCCGGCTATGGCGCGGCCCAGGCCGTGCCCGGCCCGCTCTTCACCTTCGCCGCCTACCTCGGGGCGGTCAGAGGCCCGTGGCCCAACGGTCTCCCGGGGGCCACCATCGCCCTCGTGGCCATCTTCCTCCCCTCCTTCCTCTTGATCGTGGGAACGCTGCCCTTCTGGGACACCCTCCGCGCGCGAGCCGACTTTCAGGGCGCCCTGCGTGGAATCAACGCGGCGGTGGTCGGGCTCCTGCTCGCCGCCCTCTATCAGCCCGTGTGGACGAGCGCGATCCGCGGTCCGCGGGATTTCGCTCTCGCCCTCGCCGCCTTCGGCCTCCTTGCCTTCGCCAGGGCGCCTGCGTGGCTCGTGGTGGTGCTCACGGCGGCAGGAGGCGCTTTCCTGACGCTGTTCACGCGATGAGATGACGCGCCGGCGCGAGCGCCGAGTACGATATTCTTCGGGCGCCACGGAGGCCGCGAGCCCCCGAGAAGAAAGGAGGAGGAGCATGCCTGCCGAACGCGCGACTCGTCTCGGCCCTTCCGCTCGTCGTGTCGTGGCTCAAGCACGGCGCGCCGCCGTTCGACTCGTCCGCTTCCTCTACACCGACAACGGCGGAGTCACGCGCGGCAAGGCAACCCACGCGGAAAGTCTCGGCTCGCGCATCACGGACGGCATCGGCCTCACCGTGGCTATGCAGGCCATGAACATGCTCGATCAGCTCACGTCCGTCGAGGGCATGGGCCCGGTGGGAGAGATCCGCCTCAAGCCCGATCCCCAGACCTTCACCCTCCTGCCCTACGCCCCACGCACGGCGGCCATGACCGTGGACATGTGCACGCTCGACGGCGCGCCGTGGGAAGCGTGCCCGCGCTCGTTCCTCAAGCGTCAGATCGACGCCTGCGCCGCCGCCGGCTTCATGGTGCGGGCGGCCTTCGAGGGTGAGTTCACCCTGGCCGTCCGGGGTGCCGACGGCGCCTTCGCCCCCCTCGACCAGTCGCTGTGCTTCTCCACTATCGGCATGGCCACCGCCGCCCTCGTCATGGACGACATCGTGGCCGCCCTCGAAGCGCAGGACATACAGGTCGAGCAGTACTATCCGGAGCTCGGCCACGGGCAGCAGGAGCTATCCATCCGTCACGCGCCCGCGCTGGCCGCCGCCGATCGCCAGGTCTTCTATCGGGAAACGGTCCGCGCCGTCGCCTATCGCCACGGCCTCTACGCCTCCCTCGCCCCCAAGCCATTCCCGGACCAGGCGGGCAACGGCAGCCACGTGCACTGGAGCCTCTGGGACCGGGCGGGCCGGCGCAACCTGACCCACGATCCGCACGGGCGCTTCGGAGTGAGCCGGCTCGGCTATCACTTCATCGCGGGCGTGCTCCAGCATCTCCCCGCCCTCCTCGCCCTCACGTGCCCGTCGGTGAACTCGTACCGCCGGCTCCAGCCGCACTTCTGGAGCTCGGCCTTCACCGCATGGGGGCCGGACAATCGCGAGGGCGCCGTCCGCATCCCCTCCACCTTCGCCTCCGACCGCGCGGGCTCCACCAACGCGGAGCTGAAGGCCTGCGACGCCTCGGCCAATCCCTACCTGGCGCTGGGCGGGCTCCTCGCCGCCGGGCTCGACGGCGTCGCGCGAAAGCTCGAGCCGGGGGAGCCGATCATGGTCGATCCGGCCGACTACACCGACGCGGAGCGCGTCGCTCGCGGCATCGTGCGCTTCCCCGCTACCCTCGCGGAGGCCCTCGACCATCTGGAGGGCGACCGCCTCCTCATGGGCGCTCTCGGCCCGCTCCTCGCACGCTCGTTCCTCGCCGTGAAACGCGGGGAGTGGGCAACCTTCAGCAAGGAAGACGCCGCGTTCGAGCAGAAGCACCACTTCTGGAAGTTCTGAGTTGGGTACCCCCGAATGAGCCTCGACCTCTCCGGCCTTCCCATCCTCGACCAGCACTGTCATCCGCTCCTGCGCGACGGAGTCACCCTCGGCGTGACGGATTACCAGCGCTTCTTCAGCGAGAGCGGCGAGGCCGAGATGCACGAGCGTCATGCTCCGACCACCATCTTCTTCCGCTGGGCCCTCAAGGAGATCGCGGCCTTCCTGGGCTGCGCGCCCACCGTGGAGGCCGTGCTCGCCGCGCGTGTCGCCGTCGGCCACGAGGCCCTCGTCCATCGCATGGTTCGCGCGGCCGGGCTCGGCATGCTGCTCGTCGACCACGGCTACCAGACAGGCGACAGCCTGAGCCACGCCGAGCTCGCCGCGCAGCTTCCCTGCCCGCTCGCGAGCATCCTCCGCCTGGAGACCCTCGCCCAGGATCTGATCGTACGCCACGACACCTTCGACCAGGTCGTCGACGGCTTCGTGGCCACCGTGGAGGGCGCGCGGGCGGCGGGACACGTCGGCCTCAAGAGCATCGTTGCCTATCGCACCGGGCTCGCCGTGAGCGACACGCCGCGGAGCGCGGCGGCGGCGGCATTCGTGCCGGTGAAGGAGCGGGCGAAGCGCGCGGGGCGGGTGCGCCTCGCTGACAAGCCCCTCAACGACTACCTCGTGCACCGCGCCCTCGAGATCGCCGCGCGCGTGGAGTTGCCCGTGCAGTTCCACACCGGCTTCGGCGACGGTGACCTCGACCTCCTCTCCGCCAATCCCCTGCACCTCCGGCCGATCATCGAGGGCTATCCCCGCGTGCCCCTCGTGCTCCTGCACGCGAGCTATCCCTACGTGCGCGAGCAGGGCTACCTCGCCGCCATCTATCCCAACGTCTACGCCGATCTGGGTCTCGCCGTTCCCTACGTCGCTGCAAACATCCCCGCCCTGCTCCGCGACGCCTTCGCCCTCGCCCCCACGAGCAAGCTCCTCTTCTCCACCGACGCCTACAGCATCCCCGATATTTTCTGGATAGCCGCGCGATGGGGTCGCTGGGGTCTCGGCACAGTGCTGGGGGAGATGATCGAGCTCGGCGCGCTCGCCACGGACGAGGCGCTCGAGATTGCGCGCGGCATTCTCGGCGGCAACGCCGC
>DASYQB010000340.1:0-8250 GCA_036005985.1 Candidatus Methylomirabilota bacterium
GCGCGTCCTCGTGCGCGCCTCGCGCATCACCTACGTAGGCGAGCTCGGCTGGGAGCTCTACGTGCCCGTGGAGTTCGCGGCCGGCGTGTACGACGCGCTCCAGGAGGCGGGCGGTGACCTCGGGCTCCGGGACGCCGGGTACTACGCCCTCGAGTCGCTCCGCGTCGAGAAGGCCTATCGCGCGTGGGGACGCGAGCTCACCACGGATTACTCGCCCTTCGAGGCTGGCCTCGGCTTCGCCGTCTCCCTCGGCAAGGCTGTGCCCTTCATCGGCCGCGAGGCGCTCCTCGCCCAGCGCGGACGCCCGGTCACACGGCGCCTTGTCAACTTCGTTCTGGACGATCCCGAGGCGCTGCCGCTCGGCGACGAGCCGATCTGGAGCGAGGGCTGCATGGTAGGCTCGACCACCTCCGCGGCCTACGGCCACAGTGTGGGGCGCGCGGTGGCCATGGGCTACGTCACGCGCGAGGAAGGCGTCGACGCGGCCTACGTGGGACAGGCCCGCTTCGAGATCGAGATTGCCGGTGATCGCGTGGCGGCGCGCGGCAGCCTGCGGGCGCCGTACGACCCCGACGGCCTGCGGATCAAGAGCTAGGACAGAGAGGAGCACGCGATGACCGAGACACGCCGCGATCCCTGGCTGCTCACCCCCGGACCGCTCACCACGTCGCGCACGGTCAAGGAGGCGATGCTCCGCGACTGGGGCTCGCGCGATGCCGAGTTCATCAAGCTGAACGCACGGGTGCGAGAGCGGCTCGTCGAGCTGGCCGGGGGGCAGGGCACTCACGTCTGCGTGCCGCTCCAGGGGAGCGGGACCTTCATCGTGGAAGCGATGCTGGGTACCCTGGTGCCCCCGTCGGGCAAGCTGGCGATCCTCGTCAACGGCGCCTACGGCAAGCGCATGGTCCGTATCTGCGAGTACGTGCGGCGCGGGTGCGTGGCCCTGGAGACGGCCGAGGACACGCCGGTATCCGCGGCCACCCTCGATGCTTCGCTGGACGCCGATCCCGCGATCACTCACGTGGTGGTCGTTCAGTGCGAGACCACCTCGGGCGTGCTCAATCCCGTGGAGGAGATCGCTGCCGTCACGGCCCGGCACCACCGGCGCCTGCTCGTGGACGCCATGAGCGCCTTCGGCGCCCTTCCCCTCGATGCCGCGCGGGTACCTTATGACGCGCTCGTTGCCTCGTCCAACAAGTGTCTGGAGGGCGTGCCCGGGGTGGGCTTCGCCATCATCCGGCAGACCGCGCTCGAAGAGGCCCGGGGCAATGCCCACGCCCTGTCCTTCGATCTCCACGACCAGTGGGTGGCCATGGAGAAGACGGGACAGTGGCGCTTCACCCCACCCACCCACGTGCTGGCCGCGCTCGACCAGGCGCTCGCCGAGCATGCCGCCGAGGGCGGCACGGCGGGACGCGGCGCGCGCTACGCGACGAACTGCCGCATTCTCGTCGACGGGCTACGGGCCCTCGGCTTCGAGACGCTCTTGCCCGATGCCCTCCAGGCGCCCATCATCGTCACCGTCCGCATGCCCGCCGATCCGAAGTTCAACTTCGAGACCCTCTACGATCGCCTGTCGCGGCGCGGCTATGTCATCTATCCGGGCAAGCTCACCGTGGCCGATAGCTTCCGCATCGGCTGTATCGGGCGCCTCGGGGAGGCCGAGATGCGCGGAGCGCTGGACAACATCAAGCAGATCCTCGGCGAGATGGGCGTGACTCGCTGCGCCCCCGCCGGTCGCTAGCCCGCGACTCGCTCTCTTCGAGCGGCCTCGGAGAGACCCTTTACGCGTGGCGGGCGGGTCCTGTCGCCGGGGGTGCAGCTGCGCAACCGGCTTCGCCACCCTAGCCTTCGTGAATCGCAGCCCTGCGGGCTGCGCACACTCGCCAAGGGCCCACTCCGCCGGCCGCGCAGCCGCGCCCCCGGCGCCACCCGCCCGGTTGTAGTCTGCTCCTCCAGAGGAGGATAGAGGCGGAGCCCGCCTGCCTCGCGGAGAGGTGTCCCTTCCGGCAACAAGCTGATGCCCGGGCGTGTGCTAGACTGCCCGGGCAATGGAGCAGGGCGGAGACATTCTCCTCGATGTCAGAAACCTCCAGACGCAGTTCGCGACTTCGGGCGGCGTGGTGCGCGCGGTCGACGGAGTGTCGTGGGACGTCCGGGCGGGGGAGACGGTGGCCCTCGTGGGGGAGTCGGGCTGCGGCAAGTCGGTCAGCGCGCTCAGCATCATGCGCCTCGTAGCGGCGCCCGCCGGCCGTATCCTCGGCGGCCAGATCCTCTTCAAAGGCCGGGACCTCCTCCAGCTCCCCGAAGACGAGATGCGCCGCGTTCGCGGCGGCGAGATCGGCATGATCTTCCAGGAGCCGATGACCTCGCTCAACCCCGTGCTCACGGTGGGCCGCCAGCTGACCGAGCCGCCGGAGATCCATCTCGGCATGTCGCCCGTCGAGTCGCGGGCCCGGGCCATCGAGCTCCTGGGCATGGTCGGCATCTCGGATCCCGAGCGGCGCCTGAAGCAGTACCCGCACCAGTTCAGCGGTGGCATGCGGCAGCGGATGATGATCGCCATGGCCATGGCCTGTAGCCCCGCCCTCATCCTGGCCGACGAGCCCACCACCGCCCTGGACGTGACCATCCAGGCCCAGATCCTCGAGCTCATGAGAGGCCTGTCGCGCAAGCTGGGCGTGGCCATGGTGATGATCACGCACAATCTCGGCGTGGTGGCCCGCTACGCCGATCGTGTCAACGTGATGTACGCCGGCCGCATCGTGGAGCGTGGGACGGCCCGGGAGATCTACGCCGATCCCCGCCATCCCTACACTCTCGGGTTGCTTCGGTCGGTGCCGCGGCTCGACGAGCCGCGGCGGGCCAAGCTCTTGCCCATCCAGGGGCAGCCCCCGGACCTCTCGCGCCTTCCCCCCGGCTGCGCGTTCCAGCCGCGCTGCCAGTACGCCATCGAGCGCTGCCTCCGGGAGGCGCCTCCTCTCGAGCCGGTCTCGCCCGGTCACGTCTCGGCGTGCTGGGTTGCCGCCGAGCTCGGTCAGAAGGCGACGGCGTGAGCGTGGCCGCGCCTGCCCGCGACGACCAGGCCCGCGGGGAGCCGACGCGCGGCGACGAGATCCTCACCGTCCGCAATCTCTCCAAGCACTTCGAGGTGACGGGCGGCTTCCTCGGCGGACGCCGCGGCGTGGTGAAGGCGGTGGACGACGTGTCGTTCTCCATCCGTCGCGGCGAGACGCTCGGCCTCGTGGGCGAGTCCGGCTGCGGCAAGACCACCACCGGCCGCTGCGTGCTCCAGCTCGAGAAGCCGACGAGCGGCTCCATTCTCTTCGAGGGGAAGGATCTCGCGAAGGCTTCGCCGGCCGAGCTCCGGAGGGTGCGTCGGAAGATGCAGGTGATCTTCCAGGATCCCTACAGCTCCCTCAACCCCCGGATGACCGTGGGCCAGATCATCGCCGAGCCGCTCGCCGTCTACGACATCGTGCCCGATCGCGCGGCGCGAGACGTGCGCGTCAAGGAGCTGCTCGGCCATGCGGGACTTCTGCCCGCCATGGCGCGGCGCTATCCGCACGAGCTCTCCGGCGGCCAGCGCCAGCGCGTCGGCATCGCCCGCGCGCTCGCCATGGAGCCGACCCTCATCGTGTGCGACGAGCCCGTGTCCGCCCTCGACGTGTCCATCCAGGCGCAGATCATCAACCTGCTCGAGGAGCTCCAGACGGGCTTCGGGCTGACCTATCTTTTCGTGGCCCACGACCTCTCCGTGGTCCGGCACATCTCCGACCGGGTGGCCGTGATGTACCTGGGCAAGATCGTCGAGCTCACCGATCGGCAATCGCTCTACGAGAATCCCCAGCATCCCTACACCAAGGCCCTCCTCTCCGCCGTGCCCATTCCGGATCCCGCGGTGGAGCTCACGCGTGAGCGCACCGTGCTGGGTGGAGAAGTCCCGAGTCCCCTCAACCCTCCCTCCGGCTGTGTGTTTCATCCGCGGTGTCCCATCGCCATCGAAGAGTGCAAGGCGGGCGTGCCGCCGCTCCGAGAAGTTCGGCCCGGGCACCTAGCCGCCTGCATCAGAGTTTAGTCAGCACAGGCCGCCGCGGCCCGCACGCTTGACAGCGAGCGGGCCCAGCCGCTAAGGTTTGGCAAGTACCTGTAACCACTGACCGTCTTTCCCGCCGCTCCAGCGCAAGGAGGCGTTGTATGAAACTGCCCACTGTAGGGCGTGTCACTACCGGACTACTGCTCGTCGCCGCTCTCGCGGTGCCGGTTTCCGCTTTCTCCCAGGACAAGCCTCGCTATGGTGGAGAGCTCACCTTCGTCGTTCCTTCGGAGCCCCCCTCTTTCGACGGCCACCGCGAGGAGACGTTCGGGCTCATCCATCCCATCGCTCCGCACTACAACACGCTGTTTCGCACCGATCCCACCGACAACACCGGGACCAAGGTGGTGGGCGACCTCGCGGAGTCCTGGCAGTTCTCCAAGGACTCGCGCACGCTGACCGTGAAGATCCGGCCAAACGTGAAGTTCCACGACGGCAGCCTCCTCACCTCGAAGGACGTCAAGGCCTCTTACGACCACATCATCTTCCCCCCGGCCGGCGTCGCCTCGAGCCGCAAGGGCGCCTACGTGTCGGTGGAGGCCGTGGAGGCACCGGATCCGCAGACGGTGCGCTTCCGGCTCAAGTGGCCGGAGTCGTCCTTCCTCCTGAACCTGGCCTCGCCGTACAACTTCATCTACCGTGCCGAGACGCTCGCCAAGGATCCGCGCTGGTACGAGACGCACATCAACGGCACGGGCCCCTTCAAGTTCGTGGAGTACGTGAAGGGCTCGCACTGGGTGGGCAAGAAGAATCCCGACTACTGGGACAAGGGCAAGCCCTATCTCGACGGCTACCGCGCCATCTTCATGACCTCGTCGTCGGCCATGGTGGCGGCGGTGCGCGGCGAGAGGGCCCACGCCCAGTTCCGGGGCTTCAGCCCCTCGGAGCGTGACAGCATCGTGCAGGCCCTCGGCAACAAGATCACCGTCCAGGAGAGCCCGTGGAACTGTGTGATCCTGGTTGCCATCAACCACGAGAAGAAGCCCTTCGGCGACAAGCGCGTGCGCAAGGCACTCACCCTCGCCCTCGACCGATACGAAGGCTCGAAGGCCTTGTCGAAGATCGCCATCGTCAAGGATGTGGCGGGCATCCAGGTGCCGGGGACGCCCTTCGCCACCCCGCCCGCCGAGCTCGAGAAGCTCGCCGGTTACGGCAAGGACATTGCGGCCAGCCGGGCGGAGGCGAAGCGTCTCCTGAAGGAGGCGGGCGCGGAGAACCTCTCGTTCACGTACAAGAATCGCGGGGTGGCCATGCCCTACGAGCCGTTGGCGGTGTGGCTCATCGACCAGTGGCGGCAGATCGGGGTCACCGTGAAGCAGGAAGTGGTGGAGGCGGCCGCCTACTACGGTATCCTGCGGGGCGGGGATTTCGATGTGGCAGCCGACTTCCAGTGCGGGTTCATCGTCGAGCCCGATCTCGACATCTACAAGTTCCAGTCGGCGTCGATCTCCCACGCCAACTACAGCCGTTACGAGGACAAGACGCTCGACGATCTCTACGGCAAGCAGGCGCGGGCGGTGGACGCGGAGGAGCGCAAGAAGGCCCTGCGCGCCTTCGAGAAGCGGCTCCTCGACGAGGAGGTTCACTACATCTACACGCTGCAGTGGCACCGCATCATTCCCCACAGCGCGAAGATGAAGGGCTGGACCATCACCCCCAGTCACTACTTGAACCAGCAGCTCGACACGGTATGGCTCACCGATTAGATGACACGAGTGAAGCGAGTCTCCCTATGACCCTCTCCCCCCAGGGGAGAGGGCAGGGTGAGGGGCGATTCTCCCTATGACCCTCTCCCCTCCGGGGAGAGGGCAGGGTGAGGGGCGGGTCGAGGCCAACATAAAATGTGGAAGTACGTAGCCAAGCGCTTCCTCCTGATGATCCCGACGCTCTTCGGCGTCGCGGTCTTCATCTTCTTTCTCATGCGCATCGTGCCCGGCGATATCGTCGAGCTGCGCTTCTCCGGGGAGAGCTCCTACGCCTCCAAGGAGAACCTCGCCGCGGAGCGGGCCCGCTTCGGCCTCGACAAGCCCCTCTGGCAGCAATTCGTCACCTGGATGTGGGGCCTGGTCAGGCTGGACTTCGGCACCTCGATGTGGACGGGCGCGCCCATTCTCGAGGAGATCAAGCTCCGCTTCGCCCTCTCGCTCCAGCTTGCCATCATGGCCACCGCGGTAGGGGTGCTCATCGCCCTTCCCCTGGGTGTGGCGGCCGCCCTCAAGCAGGACACGTGGGTCGACTATCTGGCCCGCGTGGTGTCCATCGCGGGCATCGCCACGCCGTCATTCTGGCTGGGCATTTTGATGATCCTGACCTTGCTCGTGGTCTTCCACTGGCTCCCCCCCATGGTCTACACGCCGTTCTGGGTCAACCCGTGGCAGAACATGCTCCAGCTCATCTGGCCCGCCCTCGCCGTGGGATATCGCCTGTCTGCGGTGGCCACGCGCATGACCCGCTCGGCCATGCTGGAGGTGCTGCGCGAGGACTACATCCGCACCGCGCGCGCCAAGGGACTGGTGGAGACGCTCATTCTCAAGCGCCACGCCCTCAAGAACGCCATGCTGCCGGTCTTGACGGTGACAGGCATCGAGTTCGCCTTTCTCATGGGCGGCCTCGTGGTGACCGAGCAGGTATTCAACCTGAATGGCCTCGGCCTGCTCTTCGTGCAGGCGGTCACCCGGCGTGACTACACCATGACCCAGGCTCTCGTCCTCCTCGTCGCGTCGGTCTTCATCATCGTGAACTTCTTCATGGACCTCATGTACGGCTGGCTCGACCCGCGCATCCGGTATCGCTAGCCCATGGCCATCAACGTTCCCTTCGACGCCGTGGAGCTCGCCGCCGCCGAGGCGGCCCGCGCGGGCTGGTGGGGCACCGTCAAGGATTTCTGCCGCCGCCGTCCGGTGGGCGCGGCGGGCGCCGCGGTGGTTCTACTCCTCGTGGCCGTCGCGTTCTCGGCCAACCTGATCGCGCCCTACGATCCCGAGAAGGTGGATTTCGCGGCCATGCTCGCGCGCCCCAGCGCCGCCCACTGGCTCGGCACGGATGCCTTCGGGCGTGACGTGCTCTCCCGGCTCATCTACGGCTCCCGCACCGCGCTCCTCGTGGGCTTCGGAGCGGCCGTGGTGGGCGCCACCGCGGGGGCCGTGCTCGGCGTGGGCAGCGCCTATTTCGGAGGCCGGGTCGACCTCTATCTCCAGCGCGTGCTCGACATCTTCATCGCCTTCCCCCTCATCATCCTCGCCCTCGCCATCGTGGCCATTCTCGGCAATTCGCTGCACAACCTGATTCTCGCCATCACCATTCCCATGATTCCGCGCTGCGCCCTCGTCATCCGCTCGAGCGCGTTGAGCATTCGCGAGATGCCCTACGTGGACGCGGCGCGCGCGGCGGGCTTCGGTCACGCGCGCATCATTCTTCGACACATGCTGCCGAACGTCATGGCGCCGTACCTGATCATGCTCACGTCCTTCCTCGGCCAGGCCATTCTCCTCGAGGCGTCGCTGTCCTTTCTGGGGCTCGGGGTGCAGGAGCCGACGGCCGCGTGGGGCCTCATGCTGCGCGGAGCGGCGGTGGATTTCGCCGAGTCGGCCCCGTGGATGGCCGTCTTTCCCGGCCTCGCCATCAGCCTGGCCGTCTTCGCCTTCAACCTGTTCGGGGACTCTCTCCGGGACGCGCTCGACCCCAAGCTGCGCACGCTCTGAGCGGCGCGCAAACGGCTTGACACCCTCCGGGCAAGTTGGTACAACTACGTGGGTTTTACGCCAAGCTGTCGCCGCCGACGAGGAAAACCGTGCGTTTCACAGGGAGGCTGTAATGGCGTACATCATCGCTGAGCCCTGCATCAACGTGAAGGACAAGGCCTGCGTCGAGGTCTGCCCCGTGGACTGCATCCACGGGACCGACGAGGACAAGATGCTCTTCATCAATCCCGAAGAGTGCATCGACTGCGGCGCGTGCGAGCCCGCGTGTCCCGTGCAGGCCATCTTCCCGGAAGAGGAAGTCCCCGAGAAGTGGAAGGACTTCACCGCGAAGAACTACGTGTACTACGGGCAAGCTCCTCCCAACAAGTGAGCTTCCTCGTCACGGGCGAGGCCGGTCCTCGCCCGATCTCGATCGCACCATCGGACGAGCTCCAGCCCTCTCCTTCCAATCCG